>JAVBSF010000226.1:0-6876 GCA_031556925.1 Pararhizobium sp. | reverse complement strand
GCCCAGCGGCCCCGTATTCTCCGTGATGTCCATAGTTCCCAGGAAACCCGCCGATGACCATAAGAACGATCGCCGTACTCGCCGTCCTTTCGAGCGTGGCCGTGCCGTCGGCCGTTCTGGCTCAATCGGCTGGAAAATTCTCGGTTGAACAGCTCGAAGCGAGCTGTTCCGCTCTGATGCAGTTGGATGTCACGGAGGCTACCATCACCTCCGCAACCCTGATGGCTGCGGGGCGGTTCACGCCGCCCCCGGAATCATATGCTCCCGATCTCGCCCAGCGTGCGGCGAGGATGCCTGCCTTCTGCCGTGTCGAGATCAAGGCCACGCCCACGCCGGATTCGAACATCGGCATCGAGGTCTGGTTGCCGGTCCAAACCTGGAATGGCCGTTTGCTTGGCACAGGCAATGGCGGCCCCGCAGGATCGATCGCCTATGGTATGGGCATGATCGAAGGATTGCGCCGCGGCTTCGCTGTGGCAAATACGGATATGGGGACCGCACCTGATGTCGATGATGCGGCCGACAAGCCGGAGCGGTGGGCCGATTTCGGCTACCGTGCGACGCATGAGATGACACGGGTCGCGAAACAGCTCGTCAGCGCCTTCTACGGTTCTGCAAACTTCCGATCCTATTTCGAGGGTTGCTCGACAGGCGGACAGCAGGCGTTGAGTACGACGCAGCGTTATCCCGACGACTACGACGGTGTGCTTGTTGGTGACCCCGGCAACAACCGCACTCATGTCCACACCTCGTTCCTCTGGAATGCCAATGCCCTGAACGCAACATCCGACAGCCGGCTTTCGGACGCTAACCTGTCCATGATTTCCAAGGCGGTTATCGCCTCCTGTGGGGGGAAGGACGGTGGTGCTCCGGGCGATGCCTTTCTGACCGATCCTCGCCAATGCCGCTTCGATCCCGAGACGCTTCCGAAGTGCGAGGCCGGCAAACCGGGCGACAACTGCCTCACCGCTCCGCAACTGACCGCGCTCCGCAAGCTCTATGCCGGCCCCACCAATCCTCGGACCGGCGAACAGATCTACCCGCCGCTGACCGTTGGGAGCGAAGATCAGCCCCTCGGTCCCTCAATGGCCGGCGATCCTGTGATCTGGCCGGCTCTGCAATACTACCCTTTCCGGTGGGCGCTCGGGTCTGACTTCGATCCCAAGACCTTCGACTTCGACCGTGACCTCGACCGCGTGGATGCCCTGCTGTCTTCGCGAGTAAACGTCAATGGAACGGATATGGCCGATTTCCGGCGGCGTGGCGGCAAGCTGATGCTCTATACCGGACTTGCCGATCCGGCTGTGCCGTTTCAGGAAATCGTCAACTACTACGAGCGCGCTGTCGCCAGTCGTGGCGACCTGGCCGCAACGCAGGACTACTTCCGTCTCTATCTCGTGCCCGGTATGGCGCATTGTTTCGGCGGCCCCGGCGCAACTGACTTCGGCCAGCCGTTCACTTCCGTTGTCCCCGACAACCCGGAAGCCGATGGGCTCATGTCTCTGGTGCGGTGGGTCGAGGACGGCGTCGCGCCCGACAGGCTTGTTGGGACGAGATATGATACGACAGGCGCCATCGACGCGCAGCGGCCGATCTGCACCTATCCGGCCCTTCCGCACTATACTGGCGGTGATCCAACAAGTGCCGCAAGTTTCCAATGCGTTTCAGGAGAACGTGGCAGTCCGCTGAAGCCTGCCGATCGCTACCTGAACTGAGGCCCTTGCACGAGGATGCCGGAACCTCCTGCCCCCGGCTCCGGGCTTTGACACCAATACGATTCATCGGCGCGATCGCAGCATCGATACGGTGCCCCGGCCACCTGATCAACACAAGGAAAGGAAGATTTCCATGGAGAAGCGCACCCTCGGCAGAACTGGTCTCACCATCGCCCCGATCGTGTTCGGCGGTAACGTCTTTGGCTGGACCCTGGACGAGAAGGCGAGCTTTGATGTGCTCGATGCCTTCATCGATCATGGTTTCAATGCGATTGACACGGCGGATGTCTATTCCTCCTGGGTTCCGGGAAACTCCGGCGGAGAATCCGAGACAATCATCGGCAAATGGCTGAAGGCGAGACCGGGCAGACGTGATGATGTCGTGATCTTCACCAAGGTTGGCTGGGATCTCGGCAAGCCCGGCCAGAAGGGCCTCTCCGAAAAGTGGATCACTCAAGCCGTAGAGAACTCGTTGTCGCGCCTCGGCGTCGACGCCATCGACCTTTATTTCTCGCATGTTCCGGATGCCGAGACGCCTGTCGCGGAGACGCTCGGCGCCTATGACAAGCTGTTGAAGGCTGGCAAGGTAAAGGCCATCGGCGCATCGAACTTCGATGCCGCCCAGCTCGGCGCCGCGCTGAAGGTGGCGGCCGAAGAGGGACTGCCGACCTATCAGGTGTTGCAGCCCGAATACAATCTCTATGATCGCGCCGCCTACGACGGAGCGCTCAGCGCCCTCTGCATCGCTGAGGGTCTCGGCGTCGTTACCTATTACAGCCTTGCCTCCGGCTTCCTCTCCGGAAAATATCATTCCAAAGCGGACCTCAGCCAATCCGCGCGCGGCGAAGGCGTCGCCAAATACTTTACGCCGCGGGGCGAAGCGATCCTGGAAGCGCTCGATGTCGTCGCGTCCAGCTATGGGATCAAACCCGCGGAGGCGGCCCTTGCCTGGCTTATCGCCCGTAAAGGCGTCACAGCTCCCATCGCCAGCGCAACCAAGGTGTCGCATGTCGAAAGTTTTGCGAGGGCAGCGGAGGTGAAGCTGAGCGATGAGGCTCTCGCTGCCCTGGATCGGGTAAGCGCCTGAACTGTTTGCGGTGCATGGCCCGCAGGTCTGTGCTTCTCCGCGCAAGCTGCTGGCGGATTGCCGTCTGATTTCGACGAACCCGCCCGCAGCGCATCATTTCCGATGCCATAAAGTGTTCAAATACAAGGGGTCCAACATGCAGGGCGAGATCTACTCTGTTTATTTCCTGGCCATCGAGCCATCGAACTTCCCGAAGTTCCAGTCGCTGATCGCGAAGGTTGTCGCCGCCACCAGCAAGGAACAGGATACGCTGGCGTATGAGTATGCTGTGAGCGACGATCAAAGCAGGGTTCATATCATCGAACGCTATCGAACCGCCGGGCTTGTCCCTCACGTTGAGCAGACCTTCGCGCCATTTGCCGAGGAGTTTCTTTCACTCGTGACAATCGAAAAACTCTTTGTCTATGGTGAAACGACACCCGAAATCAGAGCAAAGCTTGACGGGTTCGGCCCGGTCTACATGCGCTCATTCGATGGCTTCTCCCGATAGCGCGCGCCGGAGAACTTCTTCTCTTTTGGCAAACTCGGGCGTTGCCACATAGGATGGCAGCGCATCGCAGCGCTTTGTCACGGACCCGTATCGACTTGGCGAAACAGTTATCCACGAGGAGCTATCTCATGAGGGAAATCACGCACCCCGATCATAACGACGGTCAGAGTTCAGAGGCGAGCGAGGCGACTGAAGACAACAGCCAAGTCTACTCAGTGCAGATCGTCAGGAGTGACAGATCCTGGAACGGAAAACCTTACGAGCGATACCCCGATGGCCGCCCCGTGTTGACGGTGATGCGTTTCAGCATTCCACCGCATAGTTCTCTGCCATGGCATACTCACCCGATGCCAAATACGGCATATGTAATTTCGGGCCAATTTACGGTGGAAGAACAGGCTACAGGCCGGAAGCGTATCGTCAGGGCAGGGGAAGCATTCGCCGAGTCGGTGGAAGACATTCATCGGGGCTATACGGATGACGAGCCGGTCGAAATCGTCTGTACATACGCAGGCGCCGAGGGATTGCCTCTTTCAGAGCGGAAAAGCTGATACAGGTCCGTTACCCATCCCTCAGGTTGACCCCATACCAAACGGCTGATCTCCGCAGCTCACTCGGTCAAGGTTCCTCGGCCGCCCAGGCGTTCGGCCATGAAGTCAACGAAAGCCTTGATCTTGGGTAACGGCTGTCGGCTGGCGGGCCAAAGGATACAGAAACTCCGCAAATCCATGACATGCCTGTCCAGCAAGGTGACGAGCCTTCCATCCGCCAGAGCATTTGCAATGATGAAGTCTGGAAGAAGCGCAATGCCGAGGCCGCCCTCGGTCATCGCCAGCAACGAGTCGATCGTGTTGCTTATAGCAGAATGCGGCAGGTCGATGGTGATCGGCTGCCCTCGTTGCACCAGTGGCCAGGGCGCAATCTTTCCACTGGTTGGATAGCGATAGCGCAGGCAGACATGACTGGTCAGGTCGTTCAGTCGCAGAGGCACGCCGTGACCTGACAGATAGGACGGAGCTGCCACAAGCCGCTGGCGGTATCCTTCGAGTTTGCGCATCGTCAGTCGGGAATCGTCAACTTCGCCGATCCTCATCACCGCATCGAACCCTTCCTCGATCACATTGACCAGCCTGTCGCTGAAGTCCAGTTCAAGCTCGATTTCAGGAAATTTGCTCTGGAAAGCGACGATGTGCGGCATCAGGTATATCCCGAGCTGGGGCATCCCCACTCGGAGTTTCCCCTGCGGCTTCCCTGCCGCCCGTGTCAGTTCCGTCTTCGCTACATCGAACTCGGCAAATATGCGGTAGCAACGCTCCAGAAGCAGCCTGCCTTCGTCGGTCAAGTTGATGGCGCGCGTCGATCGATGAAACAGCCTGACACCCAGTTCCTGCTCAAGACGGGTGATGGCTTTTCCGATTGCAGATGGAGACACGCCGAGCCGACGCCCGGCGTCGGTGAAACTGCGTGTCTCGGCTGCGCTTACGAAGGCACCCAGGGGTCCAAAGAAATCCATTTCCGACGCCATTTGTGAAAAAATTTCCGATATGATCAGAAGTGTAGCCTGATTTTCTATATTCGGGGAGACGCTACATTGGCTGTCAAAACATGACCCTCAAAGCGACGATGCCGAAGGCGCGGCCCTGACGTCTGCGTCGCCTTTCGTATGAGACCGATATGACCTTGCCTCCGTTCACTCCCCCGCTTCCGCAGGAGCTATCCTCGCACCGGGGCTATGCCCGGTTGTTCCAGCCCGGCCATCTGACCTTCGGCTTCATTGCGCCGCTCGAAAGCTATCCAACCAGTGTCGGGCCGACGCTCACCGGCCATGCGGAAATGGCAAAAATGGCAGATGACGCCGGCTTTGCTGCCATCTGGCTCCGCGACGTCCCGTTCCACGATCCGAACTTCGGCGATGTCGGGCAGGTTCTCGATCCACTTATTTATGCTGGCTACCTGGCTGCCATCACCCGCAGGATCGCAATCGGCACGGCCGGGATCGTGTTGCCGCTGCGCGATCCGCTGATCGTCGCCAAGCAGGCAGCGACGATCGACCAGTTGCTGGGAGGCCGCTTTCTGCTCGGCCTTGCGACCGGGGACCGCCCGGTCGAATACCCCGCATTCGGCATCGACTACGACACTCGCGCCGAGCGCTTCCGCGATGCCTTCGCCCTGATCCGTGCCACGACCGAGCAGGAATGGCCGGTCCATGCCTCGCGCTTCTACGGCACCCTGAACGGAGGATTGGACCTGATTCCGAAGCCTGCCGCGCCGCGCCTGCCGGGCATCATCATCGGTCACGCAGGCCAGACACTGGACTGGACCGCGCAGAACACCGATGGGATCATCTCTTACATCGCCGACCCGGCGCGTATTCCGACGATCATCGCCCAGTGGCGGATGGCCTGCGGCCCCGAGGTGTTCAAGCCCTACGGATACGGAACGTTGTTCGATCTGGATCGCGATCCTGACATGCCGATCCAGCCCGGCCGTGTGCTGCGTGGTGGCCGCAATGCCCTGCGCGATCTCTGGCTGCGCCAGCAGGATCAGGGCGTGTCGCATGTCGGCCTGCACTTCAAGCCGCAACGCCGGCCAGCCCTGGAGGTGATTGAGGAACTGGGGGAATATCTGTTGCCGCAGTTTCCCAGTCTGGAGCCTCAGGCGGCGCGGACCGCCGCGGAGGCGCAGGCATGAAGCGGCCGTTGCACCACATGGATTTCGTGTTCCAGACAAAGCTCGGCACCTATCCGCTGGCCGCCCAGTGCGAAATGCTCGCGGAGCAGGGGTATCAGGGAATAACCGTCTCAGCCTGGAGTAAGGAGCTGAAGGCGCTGCCTTCGGTGGGGGCCCAATGGGGTCTCGACGTGGGGGCGATCTACCTGATCTACCGCCCGGGCCTGGAGACCTTCGTCACCGGCATTTTCGAAACCATTGAGGGCTGCACCAGTATCGAGCTGGCACTGCATTCCGGCGATAAGGTCCAAGACGCCGATCTGCGGATGATCGAACGGCTGCTGCCAATCTGCGAGCGTCGCGGCATCGACATCGCGCTCTACCCTCATGCGCGCTACGGGATGCAGACGACGTCTGAAGCCGTGGCACTGTGCGAACGCTTCAATCATCCGCGCCTTGGTATTGTGTTCAACGGCTATCACTGGTTCGCGATGCAGGAGAAGGCTCTGGAACAGCGTCTCGATGCCGTCTGGCCATGGTTGCGCCAGGTCAATATCGCCGGATGCCGATTGTCCCCGCTGGGCTGGGGCGGCATCGCCACCATCGAACCGCTCGACGAAGGTGAGATGGATAACTTCGTGCTGCTTGGCGCGCTTGAGCGCCGCGGTTACGCTGGCCGCTTTGGCGTGCTGGGTTGGGAGAGCATGGGCGGCGACGTCTACGGCAATCTGCGCCGCTCGATGTCGGCATTCCGCTCGATGGAAGAACGGCTGGCGGCGCATCCCGACTGGGCCGTGATGACCCAACTGCCCTATTAGACGGGGAGACGCTCTGATGCCCCATCCTGTCCACGCGCTCGACTCGTTCTTCTATACCTCGTTGGGAGTCTATGCCTTCGAGTCCCAATGCGAGAT
>JAVBSF010000490.1:0-10607 GCA_031556925.1 Pararhizobium sp. | reverse complement strand
GAACCCATGATCGCAAAGCCCGCGCCGAAGATATCCTCGTCGTCGTGCCTTCTCGAACATTGCGGTCGGAGGCGGGCAGATGAAGATCAGATCGCCGACCTCGATTGGACGACCGGGCTTCTCGATGCGCCAGAGCCCGAGCGGCTCGCTCGGCGTCAGGTTCAGCCGATAACCGCCGACGGCCGCAGCCGTGATGAGGCCCGCGATAGCAACCATTGACGTGCTCAACAGCATGATCGCACCGCGTCGCCTCATTGCTTCATCACCGGGGCTTGGCGCTGCGCTAGACGCAGTTCCTCGGCCAGCCGCAGGGTCTCGGTCGTGCGTTCATGGGCGGCAAGCTGCTGGGCCGTCCGCATGATTGGCCAGGCTTCCTTCAGGCGCTCCTTCTCTTGGTGGGAGAGGCCTTCGGAGAGTTTGTCGAAGAGTTTGCCCGATGGCTCACGCGCAGCGTTGGTGAGCAGGGTGCGCTCGCCGAACCGCTCGGTGACGGCCTTGTTGAACCCATCGATCTCCAGCTTCGTCTCGCGGTTGCTGAGCGCATATCCAAGGGCGGCGGGCAGATCGTTCCGGTCGATCGCATCACGCACGCGCTCGAGCACCACGCGCGCGGCCGGCGACAGTGCCGGAATGTCGATCGAGACGCGCTGCCTCAGCGCCTGCTCGTCAGCCTGGAGCCGCTGCACCGCATTCTCCCGCATCTGCAGATAGCGTTCGAAGTCACGCCTCAGGGCAGGCACATTGATCTCGGCGATACGGCGCGCCTCGCGCTCCGTCTTGCTGGCGAGAATGCCGGTCTTGCCCCTGAGCGGTCCGATCGACGCCGGCTCGGCCTCAAGCTTCTGAAGCGCCTGTGTCCCCGAGTCCTTATCCGCCAGCACGGCGTCGAAGTTCATCGCCCGGAAGGCGGTTTCGGGATCGGCGAACACATAGCGGAACCGGATCGAAACCTCCTCCCACTGCCTCTTCAATGCGGGATCAGCGTCGAGCTTTTGCCCGACCGCGTCCGCAACGGAATTCTCGAACCGGGTGATGCCGGCGACCATGGGTTTCGCCTCCTTGGCTGATTGTGTTGGCGGGGATTGCCGCAGGCCGAAACGTTCACCGAGCGCGCGAAGGCGGTTGGTGAGATCGGTGAGCTTGCTTTTCTGGCGCAGCGTCCAGTCGAGCCGGTCGCGCAGCAGCGTCCGCGCCACGTGGACGATGTGCAGGCCACGGTTTTCGGCGAAGCGAAGCGCCTCGCGGTAAAGCGTGCCGCGCTCGTAGTCGAGCGTCGTCTCCTTGGCATTTCGACGCGACAGGACCTTAGTCAGCCCACCGTTCATCTCGAAGGAGCGGCGACCGAAATAGACCTGAAGGTCCTCTCGATGGCGCGTCATCGCGACATAGGTCAGGTGACGATCCAGAGAAAGGGAAGCCAGCACCTTCACCCTGTCGACGGTGGCGCCCTGGCTCTTGTGGATCGTGGTTGCATAACCGTGGTCGAGATTGTTGTAGAACCGCTGCTCGACCGTCACCTGCCGGCGCTGATCGCCCTCGCCCACCACCGCGACGATGCGGTTGGGCGCGGCCTCGATCACACGACCGATCATGCCGTTCTTGACACAGAGTGAACCCTCGTTCTTCAGGAAAACGATCTGGTCGCCGGCGTCGAACTGGCGAATGCCATCGGCGGTCCTGAAGGCGTGTCCCTCGCCGACGATACCGCGCTCGACCAGTTTTGCCCGCGCCATCATGTTCAGCATGCGGACGTCACGGCGCAGATGCGCCAGCATCAGCATCGACTTCGCGGGATCATAGTCGTGGTTCCAGGCCGAGATGAGGCTCTCGACGGCTTCTGATTTCAGGTTTTCTCCAACGACGTGGCCCCGGGTGCGATAGGCCAGCAACCCCTGTTCGATGTTGCCGCGCGCCAGATCGAGCGAGGCATGCCGCATCCAGTCTTCGCGCTGGCGGTAGATCGTCTCGAGCTCGGCATAACCGATACGATCGACAATGGCGCGGAAGGCAGCACCCGCCTCGATCGGCTGCAGTTGCTCGGGATCGCCGACCAGCACGATCTTCGCGCCCGACCTGACGACGGCCTCGATGAATCCCGCCATCTGTTTCGAGGCGACCATGCCGGCCTCGTCCATGACGAACACGGTCCTGGCGTCGAGCGTGTCACGCCCCTGTTTCCACCGTAGCTCCCATGAGGCGAGTGTGCGGGAGACGATGCCAGCCTCCTTCTCCAGTCCCTCGGCCGCTTTGCCGGCAAGAGCACCACCGACCACGCGATACCCGGCGAGTTCCCACGTCTCACGGGCCGCCTTCATCATGGTGGTCTTTCCGGCGCCGGCGCGGCCGACCACGGCTGCTATCCGCGCGGAACCGGCAATCCGTTCGATCGCTGCCTTCTGCTCGTCGGACAGGCGCACATGTCGCGCGAACGTCGCCGCCAGCACCTTGTCATCCATCTCGTGGGTTTCACGGCCCGACAGCCACATCGCCTGCCGCGCCATCGTCGCCTCGAGCCGGATCATCTCCCGTGTCGAATAGCGCGCCGGCACCTTCTTGGCCGTAGCGAAGTCGATCGTGTCGCGCTGGAGCCGGAGAACTTGCCGGCTCAGGATGATGCGTAACATCAACTGCTGGAAGACGGCCGGATCATCGACATAACGATGCAGCACCTTCGCGACATCGCGCTCATCGAAGACGCTTTTCTCCCGCGTGATCAGGTCGAGTACGATCGCGGGATTTCGAAGAATGCGTCGCGTATTCTCACTGCGGCGTTTCTCGTTCAGCTCGAGCCGTTCGAGGTCCGGGCGGACGCCCTGCTTCTCCGCCTTGCGCTCGATTGCCTTGGCGCCTACGCCGAGATGGATGGTCGGCTCCAGATCGATGCCCTGCTTCTCGTAGGATCGGCCATCGACGCGCAGCGAGATCCCGTTCAGCGCCAGATGATGATTGAGACGCTCGAACCAGGCGTCACGAAAGGCATTGAAATCATCCGTCCCGCCGGCCCACAGCTCGTAAACGATTTTTCCCGCCTTGTTTCGCAGTGGCTGCCCGTCTTCGCCGAGAACAGGGACCTTCTTCGCGCCGAAACCGTCCTCGGTCAGCGGACGCAGGGTCGTCATCAGGTGGATGTGCGGATTGCCGGGGTTGTCGTGGTAGACCCAGTCGGCGACCATGCCCTTCGTGAGGATGTGCCGCTCCACGAAATCCCGCACCAGCGCGATGTTCTGTTCGGCCGTGAGCTCAAGTGGCAGAGCAATGGTCAGGTCCTTGGCGAGTTGCGCATCGGAGCGCTTCTCGAAGGCCTCGACCTTGTTCCAGAAGGCTTCCGAGGCACCGGCAATCGAGCGATCGGCTATCAGCATCCGTGCCCATTTCGGGGCATCGGCCGGAAGCAGGAATTCCTCGTGCAGGAGCCCCTCTTTCCGGGTGTAGTCGATGGTGCGGGCCTCGCGCTCGTATTCCATCCTGGCGCAGTGCCGGTAGGCCGCCGACAGCACGGCACTGCGGCCGTCGCTGCGGCTGACGATGCTGACGGAGAAGTGGGCGATGGCCACGGCGACAAAAGCTCCTGGTTCGGACCTCGTTCGTCGGGAGCTGGCCACGCCGCTCGGGCCTCAACGCAAGGCGTCGCGTCAGCGACGTATAATTGCGCCCTTGGAACCGCTCCTTCGGAACGGTCGGGATGATCCTCCAAAGTGTCGGCCTTGCCGACGTGCAAATCTGCACATTTCCTCGGGCGCGCATCCGGAGGAGTTTTGGCGTCGCCCATGCAACGCCAAAACCACAAAGGAGTGCCACCGGAATGAAGAAGCCGTCGTCAAAAATCAGGGAAGAAATCGCCAGGCTCCAGGAGCAGCTGAGAGTCGCCGAGACACGCGAGGCCGAGCGCATCGGCCGGATCGCGCTGAAGGCCGGTCTCGGCGAAATCGAGATCGAGGAGGCCGCACTTCAGGCTGCGTTCGAGGACATCGCCGGGCGGTTTCGCGGAGGAAAGGGGGCTACGACCGGAAAGAAAAACGCCGCCGACGGCAGGACCGGCGGCGAAACGTCTACGACGGTCGCGTCTGGCGCGGATGCGGGCGGCGCTGGCGAGGCTTGAGCGCATGGCCAGGACAATGACGACCGATGCGCGCAAGAAGGACACGCGCGAGAAGATCGAGCTGGGCGGCCTGATTGTGAAGGCCGGCCTGCGCTATGAAAAACGGGCGCTGCTGCTCGGCCTGCTGATCGATGCCGCCGGGCGTATTCGCGGCGACGAAGCGGAGCGCTCGCGCCTGACCGCAATCGGCGCGGAGGCCTTCGGTCATGACGGTGAATAGGCTCCTTCTTGCGACCCTGCCCGCGGCGTTCATGATCGCCACCATGTTGGCGATATCAGGCATTGAGACCTGGCTCTCGGGCTTCGGAACGTCGCCCCAGGCGAAGCTGATGCTCGGGCGGATCGGTCTCGCCCTGCCCTACGCGGCGGCGGCCGCGGTCGGCGTGATTGCCCTGTTCGCGACGGCGGGCGCGACCAACATCAAGACGGCCGGTCTGAGTGTACTGGCAGGCGCTTCAGTCGTCTGCATCGCAGCGATCGCACGCGAAGGATGGCGGCTGCATGCTCTTGCCGATCGGGTGCCTCACGGCCAGTCGGTGTTCGCCTACACGGATCCGTCGGCGACACTCGGCGCGGTCGCTGCCGTCTTTACCGGGATCTTCGCACTGCGCGTCGCACTCAGGGGGAACACCGCCTTCGCGAAATCAGCGCCGCGGCGGATCATTGGAAAGCGAGCCGTGCACGGCGAGGCCGACTGGATGAAGATGGGAGACGCCGCCAGGCTGTTTCCCGATGCCGGCGGCATCGTGATCGGTGAACGTTACCGTGTCGATAAGGACAGCGTGGCGGCCGAGCCGTTCCGGGCCGGTGACGCGCAGAGCTGGGGTGCCGGCGGGAAGTCCCCATTATTGTGCTTCGACGGCTCGTTCGGCTCGTCGCACGGGATCGTCTTTGCCGGTTCGGGCGGCTTCAAGACGACGTCCGTGACGATCCCGACAGCGCTCAAATGGGGCGGCGGCCTCGTGGTGCTCGACCCATCGAGCGAGGTAGCACCCATGGTCGTCGATCACCGGCGCAAGGTCGGCCGAAGCGTGATCGTCCTCGATCCCGCCACTCCGGCGGTCGGCTTCAACGCGCTCGACTGGATCGGGCGACACGGCAATACGAAGGAAGAGGATATCGTCGCAGTCGCGACCTGGATCATGAGCGACAATGCACGCACTGCGTCGGCCCGCGACGACTTCTTCCGGGCATCCGCCATGCAGCTCCTGACGGCAATGATCGCCGACGTCTGCCTGTCCGGGCATACGGACGAGAAAGACCAGACACTACGGCGCGTCCGGTCAAATCTCTCGGAGCCGGAGCCGAAGCTGCGCGAGCGCCTGACGCGGATCTATGAGCAGTCCGAGTCCGACTTCGTGAAGGAGAACGTTGCTGTCTTCGTCAACATGACGCCGGAGACGTTTTCCGGCGTCTACGCCAATGCGGTCAAGGAGACGCACTGGCTGTCCTATCCGAACTATGCCGCGCTTGTGTCGGGCGACAGTTTCTCGACCGACGATCTCGCGGAGGGCGGCGCGGACCTCTTCATCGCGCTCGATCTCAAGGTGCTGGAGGCACATCCAGGGCTGGCGCGCGTCGTGATCGGCTCGCTGCTCAACGCCATCTATAACCGCAATGGCGAGGTCAAAGGACGCACGCTGTTCCTGCTCGACGAGGTCGCCCGCCTCGGCTATCTGCGCATCCTTGAAACCGCTCGCGACGCCGGCCGGAAATACGGCATCACGCTCACCATGATCTTCCAGTCGATCGGCCAGATGCGCGAGGCCTATGGCGGCCGTGACGCGACCAGCAAATGGTTCGAGTCCGCATCGTGGATCTCGTTCGCTGCGATCAATGATCCGGACACGGCCGACTACATCTCGAAGCGCTGCGGCGACACCACGGTCGAGGTCGACCAGACAAACCGCTCCACCGGCATGAAGGGTTCGTCGCGCTCGCGCTCAAAACAGCTCAGCCGCCGGCCGCTGATCATGCCGCACGAAGTCCTGCGCATGCGCAGCGACGAGCAGATCGTGTTCACGGCAGGCAATCCACCGCTCAGATGCGGTCGCGCGATCTGGTTCCGGCGCGAGGACATGAAAGCCTGTGTCGGGCAGAACAGGTTTCATCGTGAAGGGCAAAAAGGGAATGACAGCAGCGCCTGAACCCGCGCAACCAGGTGCCGGCGGCGGGCCGGTCCGCGAGAGGATCGAAACCCGCATGGGACGAAACCGCTTGGCGGGTTCGGTGCGCTTCAGCGCATAGAGCCGTGCGGCAAAGCCGCCTCGCCCACGCCCCTCTTCCTCCGGAGGGGAAAACCATCAGCGAGATGAATCAATCACGCAGGATCGATTCATGGAAGTCGTTGGACGCTGCTTCAAAACGAAGCGAGAATCCAATCATGGAAAACGAGGGGACAGGCCAGATTCATCTTCACCGTATCGACGCGGCCAGGAACATGCGTCGCTTCTATACGCTTGCGATCCAGCCGACGCTGTTCGGCGGCGCCTCCGTCATCCGCAACTGGGGCCGGATCGGATCTAGCGGCCAGACGATGATGGAAACCTTCGACGGCCAAGAGGATGCAGATAGGGCACTATCGCGCCTGGAGCGCACGAAACGAAAGCGGGGCTATCGCGACGCCCACCGCGCCAAATAACAGACCTTGAACATCCCGGGCCTGCTGTTTCCTGTGGTTTTCTCGCATCTGCCAACACTTCCAGCATTCGCGCCTCTATCGGCGCCGCGTCTTCATCGTCATAGCTGAAGGACAACCACCAGCAGAGGAGACTGTCCTTCATGACCACCACCAACGAAATCGCCGACAAGATCGCATCCGAGCAGAACCTGACCAAGACACAGGCCAAGGCCATCGTCGAAAGCGTGTTCAGCCAGATCGCCGAGGCGGCGAAGAGCGGCGCGGAAACTTCCATCCCATCCTTCGGCAAGTTCAAGATCAAGGAGACCCCGGAGCGCGAGGGCCGCAATCCCGCAACCGGTGCGACGATCAAGATCGCCGCTTCGAAGAAGCTGACGTTCACGCCGGGCAAGGCGGTCAAGGACGCACTGAACGGGTGAGGCGAGTGGGCTGCTGAGATCGGCAACCCAATGGAAGTCTCCTAGAAAGGAGGTTCGCCGTTGATGCGGCCGTCCTGCTCTGCCTCGACGACGGCAAGCTCGGCCAGCGCCATCTCCAGGTCCGCCGCTATCTGGCGGCGCTCGTCAGCGTCCAGAACCGCCCTAAGCTCGGCCCGAAGCTCTTCGACTTGCTGCTCGTGGGAAATCGTCATCGTCGTCTCCTTAACGTTTGTGAAAAACGACGCCGGCGGTCATGGCGGGTCGGAGGGGTCAAGGAGCGCGGAACGCGACCGGCGGAGCCGGCGAGTGGGGGAGCCGAAATGCGCCAGCATTTTGGGGGTTGACCGCTCGTCCTTGAGGCCTCCGGGCCGCCATGGCATTCTCGGACGAACTGAGCAGACCCCGCTCTCCGTATGGCACCCGAAAGACCGGAAGCGGGCTCGATGCCCGCGACCGGCTTCCTCATGCGCAAGGAGAAGAGCCCCGCCATTTGGCGGAGCCCCTCGGGGTCGGATCAGGCTTCCCGCTTCGGGCGGTTCCAGATGAGGGCGTATTCCCCTTCCTTCTCGCTCGGCCAAAGCGCCGCGGTGATCGGGGCGTTGAAGCTCGGGTCGTCCAGCTTGACCGAGATGTATTCCTCGCCATCGTTGGAGACCGCCTTCCAGCCCGCGCCGACCTCGACGCCGTTGCCGGCGGTGATGCGGAAGTCCGGGGCGTCGCGCGAGACGCGCTCGATGGGGTTCAGGCGGGCCTTCATGCTGACCGTGAGCGTGCGGACGTTGCCGATGATCGAGTTGTTGCCGTTGGTGGTGAATTCGCCGATGACTGCCATTGTCGTGATCCTTTTCGGTTTGTTCGGGCCGCACCTGTCGCGGCCTCGATGGCGGTGTAAGGACCGGGGGCGATCGACACTGCACCCTCTGGGCCGAAACGAAGTGGAGGGCGGCCGGGAGCGGCTTTCTTGGACCGCGAGGAATGCGAACGCAGTTCGCAGGGGAAGAAAGTTGCGGATGGCCGTTGCGGGATGGCGATCGAGACGAAGTCGTCCTTCGGTCACACCAGATCCATCGAGGTCTGCGCGGGTGCGCCCCGCTTCAATCGGGAAGGAACCCGGCTTAAGGCCCGGAGTTCATCGGCGATCCCCGACGGCGACCGCGGTGATGGCACCGCTCTCTCACGATGGCTCCCGTCTGCACGGCCCGCCGTGTCAGTCGATCCCTCACCGACGCCCCATCCGCGTCATCTCACCGGCGAACGCGCTGACCGGCACCGATCGCATGGCGGCTCTTGCATCGGCCGCGTATTCTCGGACAAGCCGGCGACCGAGGTCTCACCGCACCTCCCTGGAGGCCGGTCGAGAAGAAAGGATGGGAGCGCTTCGAAACCAACAGGCTCGCGGCGTGCCTATATCGACCACACCTGATCCGCCGTCGCGCGGCGGGGCTCGTTCCGCGTGCCTGCCGACTGCGCCCGCTCGATCAGAGGGGCCTACACGTGATGATCGCCGACACTGCACGCGCCGTTAGACGTCGCTCGGCGAAATGAGCTTCGGCCCTCTCGTCGGGAGTGTCTGGCCGGGAATCTTCCAGGGCCTCCTGCACCTTCGCCCGGAACCAGCCGCCCTGGCTGGCCGCATCAGGGCACGGTTTCGATGTCTGTCTGTCTGAACTCATCTGCCGTCGCCAGAATGGGCACGTTGTAATATTTGGCGCATGCGTAATGCAGGCAGTCGCCGAGATTGAGGCCCCGGCGGCCTGCGCGATAACGATGCGCGGCGGAAAGCGCGATCCGGGTCGTCGCGTCCGCAGGCGGAAGATCGCGGATTTCGATCCCGCGCTCATCGAGGAACTCGATGACGATCGGTTCCACCTCCGCCACGGCGAGGCCGAACTTGTCGGGGCGGGCAAGGCCGAGCACCGCCTCAAGCACGGCAACGGGGGATGTGAAGGCGGCATTCGCGGACGCGATCGCATTGGAGACACGCTCCGCTTCCGGCTCGTCGGAGAGCAGCGCGATGATGGCGCAGGCATCGACGAACATCAGCTTTCCCACAATTCGTCATAGGCTTCGCGCGGAAGCGGCTGTCTCTGAGCCTCATCGAGTTTGATGCCATGTTGTTCGCGGAGGCGGGCAGCGGTTTGCAGCGGCGTCTCCTGGTGACGGCGGCGTTCGATCGCCTCTTTCATGGCAATCACGATCGCATCGGTAATGCTAACGCCAGCCATATGCGCGAACTTGCGCGTGAGCGCGTCCGCTTCAGGATTGTTGACGTTGATCGGCATGGGTCACTCCATGTAGATAAAATTAGGAAATAATGTAGATCGGCTCGCCCATATCTGCAAGGTTTCTCCAACAGATGAATCGAAGCTCGCACGGCCGGATGAGGAAGGCCGGTCGCCCTCCCCGTCGATGTTCGGAGCGTCACCATCAGGCAGCCTTCCGCTCCGCATTCGGCTGGAGGTCATGAAGATAGGCGACAGCGCGTTGCGCATGTGCGGCCGCCTGGAAGATTGCCCGGCGGTCACCGTCGAGCAGCTTCAACCACGAGGCCACATAGCTCGCGTGATCGGGCCGCGGCTCCAGCTCGGGCACGATTCCGAGATCGGCGCAGAGGAAACATGCCCCTATGTCGGCACAAAGTTCCTCGCGCGCGCGTTCCGTGCGATCCTTGTGGTAACGGCTGAGATCCCTGTTCAGCCGGTGGCTTGCGCCGACCCAGTGCGTCGTTTCGTGTCCGAGGACGGCGTAGTAACTCGCCGCGTCCCGGAACGTCTCGAATCCCGGCATCTGGATGATGTCGCTGGACGGCTGGTAGAACGCTTGGCGTCCACCATGGCGGATCACCGCGCCGGTATTGGTGAAAAACCGGTCCGCATGCGCAATCCGCGCGACCGGATCGGCGACCAGCTCCGGACGGCGATAATGGTCCGGGAGACCTTCTATCTGATCGCAATTGAAGACCGTGTACGCCTTGAGAAACGGGATGTCGCGATCGACGTCGCCGCCGCTCGCGTCTTTCTCGGTCTTCGTGAATCGGCTGGCATAGACGACGGTCGCACCGCTTTCGCCCTTGCGCACATGGGCGCTGAGTTCGTTCGCCTGGCGCAGCGTCATCCATGTGGCCGATGTAAAACCGCGCGCGATACTCTCCGACCAGAGCAGGAGCACATTTAATCCCGTGTATGGCTGTCCGTTATGGCGCAGCGGCCGGGTGATCCGGCCGGACATGTTGCCGGCGCTCCAGGGCTGCACCCACGGGCGCACGCCCTTCTCCAGATCGGCGATGATCCGCTCCGTGATCCGCGCATAGATGTCGATCCTCGCGCTTTCTGATTTCCTGCTCATTCTTCTGACCTCCGTGTGAGGCCGCGTCCATCGCGGCCCCGTCGCGGAGGGCCGATGGCAGGAGCGGTCAGGCGGCATGCGCACCGGAACGGCCGGAACGAAG
>JAVBSF010000133.1:0-19597 GCA_031556925.1 Pararhizobium sp. | reverse complement strand
ACGGACGCGCTCGACGCCGTCGGCAACACGACCAAGGCGGTCACCAAGGGCTACGCCATCGGTTCCGCCGGCCTCGGCGCGCTGGTGCTGTTCGCTGCCTATTCGAACGATCTTCGCTATTTCGCGGCCAATGGCGACAAGTATCCGTATTTCGCCGATATCGGTGCGATCTCCTTCGATCTCTCTAACCCCTACGTCGTTGCCGGGCTGATCTTCGGTGGTCTCATTCCGTATCTCTTCGGCGGTATCGCCATGACCGCCGTCGGTCGTGCCGCAAGCTCGGTCGTCGAGGAAGTCCGCCGCCAGTTCCGCGAAAAGCCGGGCATCATGGCGGGCACGGATCGTCCTGACTATGGCCGTGCCGTGGACATGCTGACCAAGGCTGCGATCCGCGAGATGATCGTACCGTCGCTGCTGCCGGTGCTGGCGCCGATCGTCGTCTATTTCGGTGTGCTGGCGATTTCCGGCTCGAAGGCATCCGCCTTCGCGGCGCTCGGCGCTTCGCTGCTCGGCGTCATCGTCAACGGCCTGTTCGTTGCAATCTCGATGACTTCAGGCGGTGGCGCATGGGACAATGCCAAGAAGAGCTTCGAGGACGGCTTCGTCGACAAGGACGGGCAGCGGCACCTCAAGGGTTCCGATGCGCACAAGGCTTCCGTGACCGGCGATACCGTTGGCGATCCCTACAAGGATACGGCGGGCCCGGCCGTGAACCCGGCGATCAAGATCACCAATATTGTGGCGCTTTTGTTGCTGGCGATCCTCGCTGGGTAAGAGGCTTTACGGCCTCTTATCGGGGCCGCTGTAGCGCTTTCAATCCGCGCCATGAGTTCTCCTGAAATCGCTTCTGATTTCGGGAGCTATGAGCAAGCCAACTTCGAGAAAACGAAAAACCCGCGGGTTGCGCCGCGGGTTTTTTAATGGACCTGAGATTTGGGCGATTACTTGCCGTAGTCCGAACCATCCGACAGAATCGAGCGGGCCATGCTCTTGCCGATACCATTGCCGCTCAGCAGCTGACTGAGGAAGGTAAGTTCCTTGCCGCCTGTCGGGGTCGTGCGGGAAATCATGTCGAAGACCTTGCCGTCCTTCAGCGAGTAGTGGGCGAGTTGCGAAACCACGCCGTCCTTGTCGAAGTAGACGGCGAGCACGCTCTGCTCGACCAGCTTCGGCTTCATGAAGGCGACGGCGCGGGTGCGCTTCTGGGAGATGTAGTAGAACACCTCGTTGTCGAAGGTGGCCGTGGTCGATGGCGTGCCGAGCGAGAGCAGAACCTGCTCGCGGCTGGAGCCCACCGGCGCCAGCGCCAGCGTTTCCTGATCGACGACGTAACCCTGGTGCAGCACCTCGCCGGTGCCCAGCCCCAGGTCTGAAGCGGTCTTGCAGCCCGTCAGCACAGTGGCCGAGAGAGCGAGTGAAAATGCGACTTTACCTGCGAATTTCATATCCGACCTGAAGTACCGTTTCGTCAACGACATATCCCTCAAAAGAACGCCGGCGGATGCGCCATTGCATTTCGTGCCTGCTTCGGTAAACCAGCTTCGGTAATCATGCAACAACCGCAATCGCGGGCTGGCGCATTTTGAAGCAGGCAAACTTGGGCTTTATGATGATTTTCGGACTGTTCGGCAGAAAAAACAGCAATGCGGCGATTGTCGAGCGCCAGTATGCGACGCTGACGGCCGCAGCCCGCCAGCCTTATCTCTATACCGACCTCGATGTGCCCGATACGGTGATGGGCCGTTTCGAAATGCTGTCGTCCGTGCTGATCCTCTATTTCCGGCGTACGCGTGGCTCCGGCCGCGCGGGACAGGAGATCGCGCAGGAGATCGTCGATGCCTTCTTCGAGGACATGGACCACTCCATTCGCGAACTGGGTGTCGGCGATGTCGCCGTGCCGAAGCGTATGAAGAAATTCGCATCGATGTTCTACGGCCGGCTGGAAAGCTATGCGGCTGCCCTGGAGAAGAAGGACGGGCAGGAGCTGGCCGCGGCGCTGAAGCGGAACTTCCACCCGAAGAGCGACGACGCCACTCTTACAATGGAAGGGCTGGCTTCCTATCTGCTGCGCATCGAGGCGGAGCTTGCGGCCCAGGGGGAAGACGTCGTAGAAACCGGCACTTTGCAGCTGCCGGCTCCGCTGGCTTAGGCGGAACCTGTTTCCGGCGCAGGCGTGATGTCGCGTCAGGAAGGACCAATGATGAAGCACGATGACACGCCGGCATTCTCCTTTCCAGTAAAGGTAGGCCACATCTCCGCGAACGCTGTTGCCATTCGCATCGAGGCCAGCGAGAGCGAGCGCGCCGCGCTGGCTGTGCTCTGGAATATTATCGGCGTCCGTTCCCTGGAGGCCGACCTGCAGGTGGCGCGCTGGAAGAGGGATGGCGTCAAGGTGAAGGGCATCGTGCGGGCGAAAATCGTGCAGGCCTGCGTCGTGACGCTCGATCCGGTCGAGGCTTCGATCGAGGAGGAGGTCGAGTCGATTTTCGTGCCGGAGGGATCCCGCCTTGCCCGCATCGCCGCAAATGATACCGGCGAAATGGTGCTCGATCCGGATGGACCGGACATTCCGGACGTCTTCAGCGGCGACACCATCGATGTCGGGGAAATGGTTAGCGAATATGTTGCGCTGGCGATCGATCCCTATCCTCGCAAACCGGGCATCAGCTTTGGCGAGCGGATCGAAAGCACGGCCGAGGACGACAAGCGCCCGAACCCCTTCGCGGTCCTCAAGGATTGGAAAAAGGACTGAACGGGCTACAGGATTGCGCAGAAAATCGGTTGTCAGCAGAGGGAAAAACGGTATTTTGGCCACAATTCCGCCCGCTGGGTCGACCGCTGCGACATGACGCCGAAGCGTCTCCACCGTCGCGACAACCTGTGTGTTTCTGTCGTCACGTAATGCGCCGAAACGAAGCAGGGCAGGTAAAAAGGAAAAGGCACGCGTGGTCAGAATTTCTCTCGATGTGATGGGCGGCGACTTCGGTCCTGATGTCGTTATTCCCGGCGCGGCTCGCGCGCTGGAACGTCATCCCGATATCCGCTTCGTATTGTTCGGCGATGAGGCGCAATGCCTGCCGCTCATCGACAAGTATCCGAAGCTCAAGGCCGTCAGCACTTTTCATGCCAGCGAAATCGCCATCGCCATGGACGAGAAGCCGAGCCAGGCGTTGCGGCGCGGGCGCGGCAAGTCCTCCATGTGGCAGGCAATCGATGCGATCAACACCGGTGAAGCCGATGTCGTGGTCTCCGCCGGCAATACCGGCGCGCTGATGGCGATGTCGGTCTTCTGTCTGCGCACGATGACCGGCATCCAGCGTCCGGCGATCGCCGGCATCTGGCCGACGCTGAAGGGGGAGAGCATCGTTCTCGACGTTGGCGCGACGATCGGCGCGGATGCGCAGCAACTGATGGATTTTGCCCTGATGGGCGGCGCCATGGCGCGGGCCCTGTTCGAGATCGAGCGCCCGACGCTGGGGCTTCTGAATGTCGGCGCCGAAGAGGTGAAGGGGCAGGAAGAGGTGAAGGAAGCCGGTCGCCTGATCCGCGAAGCCGGAATAGGCAGTATAGATTACTATGGTTTCGTCGAAGGCGACGATATCGGGCGCGGTACTGTCGATGTGGTGGTGACAGAGGGCTTTTCGGGCAATATCGCGCTCAAGACCGCCGAAGGCACGGCGCGCCAGATCGCCGAATATCTGAAGGCCGCGATGTCGCGCACGCTGATGGCCAAGATCGGCTATATCTTCGCCAAGGGTGCTTTCGACCGTCTGCGCGAGAAGATGGATCCGCGCAAGGTCAACGGCGGCGTGTTTCTCGGCCTGAACGGCATTGTGATCAAAAGCCATGGCGGCACGGACGCCGAAGGGTTCGCCGCGGCGATCGATGTGGGCTATGATATGGTCCGCAACGGCCTCAAGGCCAAGATCGAAAACGATTTGCAGAAATACCACGCCATGCTGCCGGCAAATGCTGGCGCAGATGGCGCGGTTGGTGAGGTTTAGTAGATGATCCGCTCAGTGGTGCGTGGTTTCGGAGCGTCGCTGCCGAAGCGCGTGATGACCAATCAAGACATGGAAAAGCAGGTCGACACGACCGATGAATGGATCGTGCAGCGAACCGGCATTCGCCAGCGCCACATCGCCGGCGAAGGCGAAACGACAGCCTCGCTTGGCGAGGCCGCCGCGCGCGCCGCTCTCGAGCGCGCCAATCTCACGCCCGCCGATATCGACCTGATCATCCTGGCGACATCGACGCCGGACAACACCTTTCCGGCGACGGCCGTCAATATCCAGAACCGCCTTGGCATGCATCACGGCGCAGCCTTTGACGTGCAGGCTGTCTGTTCCGGCTTCATCTATGCCGTGACCACGGCGGATGCCTATATTCGCGGCGGCATTGCCAAACGTGTGCTGGTGATCGGCGCGGAGACCTTCTCGCGCATTCTCGACTGGAACGATCGCACGACCTGCGTGCTGTTTGGCGATGGCGCGGGTGCCATCGTGCTGGAAGCGCAGGAAGGCGACGGCACCAATGCCGATCGCGGCGTGCTGACGACGAAACTGCGTTCGGACGGCGCCCACAAGGACAAGCTCTATGTCGATGGCGGTCCTTCGACGACAGGTACGGTCGGCCATCTGAAGATGGAAGGCCGGGAAGTGTTCAAGCATGCCGTCGGCATGATTACGGATGTTATCGAAGCCGCGTTCGAGGCGACCGGCACGACCGCCGACGATCTCGACTGGCTTGTACCGCATCAGGCGAACCGTCGAATCATTGATGGATCGGCGAAGAAGCTCGGCATTCCACTCGAAAAGGTTGTCGTGACCGTGGATATCCATGGCAACACGTCGGCCGCGTCGATCCCGCTTGCGCTTAACGCGGCTGCGTCCGACGGCCGTATCAAGAAGGGCGATCTCGTTCTTCTCGAAGCCATGGGCGGTGGTTTCACCTGGGGTTCGGTGCTGTTGCGCTGGTAAAGAAAATTGCGATATGGCGCAAACGCTTGACCGGGATGGACAAGGGCAATAGTCTTGCCCTGCTGATCGATATTCAAGAAAAATCGGTGGGGAAAGATGAGCGGAAAAACGGTAACACGCGCAGACTTGGCTGAATCGGTTTTCCGCAAGGTTGGCCTTTCGCGAACCGAATCGGCGGAACTGGTCGAAACCGTCATCGACGAAATCTGCAACGCAATCGTGCGTGGCGAAAGCGTCAAGCTTTCCTCCTTCGCCACTTTCCAGGTGCGTGACAAGAATGAGCGCATCGGCCGCAACCCGAAGACCGGCGAGGAAGTGCCGATCTCTCCGCGCCGCGTCATGACCTTCAAGGCCTCGAACGTGTTGAAACAGCGGGTTCTGAAGTCGCATCTGTCGCGCAAAGCCAAGCAGAAGCCGCAGTCGCCGGCGTCCTGAACTTGCCCGCAAGCCATAAAAGTAGTTGAAAGCGGCTTCATAAGCCGTTGAATCGCACATGATTCGTGCGATCATGATTTCGGACGTTCTTTACGTCCGTGAGTCTGGCCGTGTCTTGCCCGCAGGCGCGCGGGAGGCGGACGGTCGTATCGGTATGCCGCGTTCAACAGGCGAGTTCGGGGAAGACATGGATAAGAGCCCAGATGCGTTTCGCACCATCAGCGAAGTAGCCGACGACCTCGATCTGCCGCAGCATGTCCTTCGTTTCTGGGAAACCCGCTTTCCACAGATCAAGCCGATGAAGCGGGGCGGCGGGCGGCGTTATTATCGCCCTGAGGACGTCGATCTCCTGAAGGGCATCCGCCATCTGCTTTACGACCACGGCTACACGATCAAGGGCGTGCAGAAACTTCTGAAGGCGAACGGCAACAAGTTCGTGGCGGCGATCGCCAGCGGCGATCTGGCAACAGTGGAGGCGCTCGCGGCGGCCAATGTCGAGGAGCCGGCGCAGCCGAAGCTT
Organism: Pararhizobium sp.; assembly: GCA_031556925.1. GTDB lineage: Bacteria > Pseudomonadota > Alphaproteobacteria > Rhizobiales > Rhizobiaceae > Pararhizobium. The sequence continues at coordinate 13,663 of JAVBSF010000133.1, read as the reverse complement.
GCCAATCCGGACGAAGACCAGATCGTCGGCCGCGCCAAGGCGCCGGCGAGCCGGCGGTTCTTTTCGTTTGTCGGCGGAAACGATGACATGCCGGAAGTTTCCATCGGCAAGACATCGGTCGGCAAGGAGGACAGGGCGCTGCTGCAGGAGGCGCTTTACGATCTTCTGGAGTGCAAGCGGCTTCTCGATCAGGTGCGCTGATTGAAGCTCACGCAATCGATGAGCCCGCCCTCGGCCTTGTCATTGTTTTTCTCCCATTTCTCTTCGATTGGCGAAAATAGGACTTGCCAGTAACCGGTCGAGACTATAGGGCTTTCCTCGGTTCGGAGCGTAGCGCAGCCCGGTAGCGCACTTGACTGGGGGTCAAGGGGTCGTGGGTTCGAATCCCGCCGCTCCGACCATTTTCTTCCTCTTTTCTGTCTTGATTTTATAACCGGGAAGCCGCTGAGGCAGACCTGCTTTTTGTTGTACCGTCGATCGCGTGTCCTGACTGTTCGACGGTCGTGTTGTTTTTCGCCAATAGAAAAGATGCCTTTTGCGGTTGCTGGCAATCGCCTTTCCGGCGAGGGATAAGCCGATCTATGGTTTTCCGATCCGGCTTGCTGTGCGGTCAGCCCCTTGATCACAGATCGATTTGACAGGTGGACAAAAGCGTTATGACGGTGAACAGGTACTATGCCGGCCCCGCTTCGGATCATTTCGATGGCGCGCGATTCTTCAATCCGGATGGCGAGGCGCCGGCGGGTACGCTGAGCCTGCTTCGCTGGAAATTCGGCAAGGGCAATGTGCCGTGGCCGCGTGCGTTCACGAGCCCTTTTCCGCCAGCAAAGCCGGAGGCCCGGATATTGGGGGGAAGGCTGGTCGTCACCATGGTCGGTCATGCGTCGCTGCTGATTCAGACCGCCGGGCTCAATATCCTGACCGACCCCGTCTGGTCCGATCGCACAAGCCCTTTTTCCTGGGCGGGGCCGCGGCGTGTCAATTCACCGGGTATACGGCTGGACGAACTTCCGCCCATCGACATCGTGATCGTGACGCATAATCACTATGATCATCTTGATCTTGAGACCTTGCTCGCTGTCCATCTGCAGGCGCAGCCGCATTTCATAACGCCGCTTGGCAACGCCGCCATTATCCGCACGCGCGTTCCCGCAGCCAACATTACGGAAATGGATTGGAGCGGCCACTTACCGATCGCGCCCGGAATCGATCTGCATTGCGAACCATGCCACCACTGGTCGGCGCGTGGACTTGGAGATCGCCGGATGGCGCTGTGGGCGGCTTTCGTGCTGACGACGCCCGATGGCAATATCTATCACATCGGCGATACAGGATTTCATCGGGGCATCAACTATGCGAGCGCCCGGCAGAAATTCGGCGGCTTCCGGCTGGCGAATCTACCCTTCGGTGCCGATGAGCCGCGCTGGGTCATGCAGGGACAGCATCAGAACCCGCAAGAGGCTGTCGAAGGCATGCAGCTTTGCGGCGCGGCCTATGTTGCCGGGCATCACTGGGGAACCGTAAAACTCACCAATGAGGGGGTGGAGCAGCCGCTGGAGGCTCTGGCCGAGGCGCTGGATGCGCGTGGAATCAGTCGGGACCGGTTTCGTCCGATGCGCCCCGGCGAAGCATTTGACGTTCCCGCTGAACACGTTTGATAAAATGCCCTGAGAACGCTTTCTTCCGCATCTTCCATCTTCGGATCGGCATTCACGAAAACCTTTCCGCAACACCTGCCGCCGATAATGGCCCCGGAAAAAACCGGGACGGAATCGGATGAGCAAGACGGGACGGAAAACGGGCAAGACGATCCGGCGACGGAAGGCGAAAGCATCTCCCAAGGGGGCGATGTGGCCATGGTATCTCGCCGGGCTCGTCGTCATCGGCGGCATCAGCGCCTATGATAATCTCTCGACCCTGCAAAGCTGGTTTCGTCCGCCTGTTCATCTTGCCGCCTCAGGCGAACAGGCGCCGAAGCCGGTCAAGCGGCAGAGCGGGGAGGCGCATACGGCTGCGATCCCCGCGCCCGGCCGGCGGTCCTTCGAAGAGGCGGTTCAAAACAACGGCGAGCGGACGGTGCAAGGTCTTATGCCGCCGCAGGATATTCCCGCGATGCAGACTGTGGCGTTGCGCACCGGACCGGCCGGGCCGTTCTATTACTGTACCGACCAGAAGACGAATTGCGTAATCGATGGTGGAAGCTTCTGGTTCAAGGGGCAGAAGATCGGTCTGGCGGATATCTCGCTTCCGCAGATGAAGAAAGCGAAATGCGATGCCGAACGCGAACTTGGTTCGCGCGCCAAGCGGCGTTTGCGGGATATCCTGAATGTCGGAGAGTTCAAGATTCTGGCGGCAAACGATGCCGCAGGCAAGATGCATGTTGTCTTGAGCGACGGCACCCTTATCAGCGACCGGTTGATCTCGGAAGGTTTGGCCCATAGCCCGAAAGATGCAGCAAAGCCGTGGTGTTGAGATAAACGCCCGCGCCTGCCTATCTATGGAATCGACTTGAACTAAAGCGTGTCGCGATCTTTCAGATTCGCTCATACGCTTTAGATCTTTGTTTTTGCGCATGTCTTTTCGCAAAACCGCTGCACACTTTTGCGAGACATGCTTTAGCCGGTGAAAGCTGCCGGCGTAATTTCGGCAGACGCCAAGGGAGCGCGACCGGAAAGACGGAGATAGAGGCTTTCCGTCAGGTCCAGCATCGTTTCAAGGGAGAAGCGTGAGGCAAGCCGCTTCGCTTCTGCTACAAGGGCGGCGTGCCTTTGCGGCTCCGCGCATTCGAGCATGGCGGTTGCCAGTTTACCGATGTCGCCGTCATTGGCGACGATCCGGCCGTTGCGGCCGTCTTCGACAACGGTGGTTGCGCCACCGAAGGCGGTGCAGAGGATCGGTTTGCCGGCGGCGGCGGCTTCCAGCATGACGTAGGACATGGCTTCGTAAAGGCTCGGCATCACCAGCAGATCGAAAGCGCCGACGGCTTGCGGGCCGGTGAAGGCTTTCGTCAGGTGCATGCGGTTCTTGAGCCCGCTTTCGGCAATCGCCCTGGCGACTTCGCTCTCCATTTCACCGCTTCCGACCATCAGGAGATGCGCTTGCGGGTGTTTCCCCGCGAGCAGGCGGAAGGCGTCGACGAGGCGCAAGGGGGCTTTCTGGGCGGAGAGCCGGCCAATGAAGCCGAAGACAAAAGCGTCGTCAGGAATGCCGAAGCTGGCGCGAACGGTGCGCGCCATTTCTGTCGGGGGAGGGGCGGCGCCATTGACCACGACGGAAAGCTTGTCTTCGGGCATGCCGAGGCTCACGGCATGGCGGTGCTCGTCTTCCGAGACGCAGATCAGGCTGTCGGTAAAATAGCGGGCCAGCAGGGTTTCGATCGTGCCGAAGACGAGGCGTGCGCCTTTGCCGAGACCGGGATCCATGGTGCGGAAGGCGTGGGGTGTATAGACGCGCGGGATATGGGCGCCGGGCAATCGAAGGCGGGTCAAGGCGCCGGCCTTGGAGCTGTGACTGTGGATGATGTCGAAACGATCCCGCCCGATGATACCGCGGAGCTTACGATAGGCTGCGAAATCCGAAAGGTCCGGAGAGCGCGTCATTTCGACGGAATGGACGGCGGCGAGGCCCATGCCCGTCAGTTCGGCGATGAAGCTTTCCTCGGCCCGCAGCGGCGAATAGATCGCTTCCACATGATGGCCGCGCGCGGCCATGCCGCGGCAGAGATCGAGCACATGGCGGCCGGAGCCGCCGCCGCTCGGCTCGAGAACTTCAAGCAGGCGCAGGGACGGAGTTCGCACGGCGTTGGGGATGTGCGCGGTCATGGCGTTTGTCCGGTCTTGGCGATGGCCGGAACTGTCCAGCCATGTTGGGCGCGATGGCGCATTTCGAGCGCGCCGCAGCCCCAGACGATGCCCAGCAGCAGATAGAAATGACGCCAGTGATCGGTGTCGATGACGTTGCCGATGGCGGTGTGACCGATCAGCACGATCCAGGAAATCATCAGGGCCGGCTGCCAGGGGCGGTTGAGCAGCAGGAAGCGGAAGCCGATGGTGATCGTCCAGCAGATCAGGATGACGTAGCAGACGAAACCCAGCCAGCCGTAGGAGGTGAGGGACTTCAGCCAGATATTGTGTTCGTCTTCCGGAAAGATCTTGCTGAACACCATCGGACCGATGCCGAGGGGTTTCTCCATCGACATCAACAGGCCGATACGGTGGCGCTCGAAACGCCCGAGATGGCCGCCGTCATAGTCCTGAACGAGCTGGGTGCGGCTGGAGAAGAGGTCGGCGACCTGGGGAATCTGCAGCGCGACAACGAGGGCGCCGATCATGAGGATGCCGCCGCTCAGCGTCAGGACGAGGATTTTCAGGCGGAACGCGCCGGTGCGTTCCTTGAGCAGCATGATCAGGATCAGCGCGCAGGCGCAGAACAGATAGAGCGCCCAGGCGGCGCGGGAAAACGACAGGAACAGGCCGAAGGCCATAATGAGGATGCCGATCACCTTCAGCGGCGCGCGGGTGAGACGTTCGGTGAGCAGACCGTGGATCAGGTAGAGCGAAGGCGCGACAAGGAATGGACCGAAGACGTTCGGATCCTGAAAGGCGCCCTTGGCGCGGTCATAGAGCGTGAACTGCTCGCCGCCGGGAATTGCACCGAAATAGCCGAGAATACCGAGCAGCGACGTGATGATGGCGGCCGCGACCCAGGCGTTGAAGATCAACTTCAACCGATCATGGCGAGCCTCGATGATCGCAGCGAAGAAGACGGACGAAAGCGCAAGGAACCCGGAAACGGCCATATACATCGGGCCTGTCTCCAGATCGTCCATCACGGTCAGCGACAGGATGCCACCGGTCATGAACAGGATGAGAAGCGCCAGCAGCGGCGCGACATAACGCGATATCTTGAGGCCGAAAAGCGCCCAGAGGCCGATAAGGCCGACCAGAAACAGCTCGTACGGTGCGGGCTCGGCGATAACGAAGCCGGACAGAAAAACGGCAAAGGTCACCATCGCCGAACCGGCCACGGTGACGGCTGCCAGCTGCGGGCGAAAAACGGCGGCGGGGCTGGCGGGGATCGCGCTCAATAGGCGTTTTCCGTGTTGAGCAGCCGGATCGGTGTCAGGAACAGGATTTTCAAGTCGAGCCAGAGCGACCAGTTTTCGATGTAATAGAGGTCGAAGGCCGTTCTGAACTTGATCTTGTCGTCGCTGTCGATCTCGCCGCGCCAGCCGTTGATCTGGGCCCAGCCGGTGACGCCCGGCTTGACGCGATGGCGGGCGAAGTAGCCTTCGACGACATCCGAATAGATGCGGTCGGCCGTCTGGGCCGCGGCCGCGTGGGGGCGGGGGCCAACGAGGGAAAGCTCGCCCTTCAGGACATTGAAGATCTGCGGCAGTTCGTCGATCGAGGATTTGCGCAGGAAACGCCCGACGGGGGTGACGCGCGGATCGCCCTTGGTGACAGCGTTACGTGCGGTCGGGTCGCTCAGGTCGGTGTACATCGAGCGGAACTTGAAGACCTCGATGATCTCGTTGTTGAAGCCGTGACGCTTCTGCTTGAAAATGATTGGGCCGGGCGATGTCGCCTTCACCGCAATCGCCGCGCCGATGAAGACCGGCCAGAGGAGCGCGAGAGCGACGAGGCTGAAGAAGATGTCGAACACGCGCTTGGCAACGGAATCCCAGTCGGCGATCGGCTTGTCGAACACATCGAGCATCGCGACATTGCCGATATGCGAATAGCTGCGCGGGCGGAAGCGAAGGTTTCCGGCATGGGCGGCGATGCGGATATCCGCCGGCAGCACCCAGAGCTTCTTCAGAAGCTGGAGGATGCGTTTTTCCGCCGTCAGCGGCAGGGCGATGATCAGGATATCGACGCGGGTGAGGCGGGCGAACTCCACGAGTTCGGCGATGTTGCCGAGCTTGGGATAGCCGGCGATGATATGGGGCGAACGCCGCTCGTCGCGGTCGTCGAAGATACCGCAGATGCGGATATCGTTGTCCGTCTGCTGTTCGATGCTGCGGATCAGATCCTTGGCTGGCTGGCCGCCGCCGACGATGACGGCGCGGCGCTCCATGGTGCCGTTTCTGGCCCAGCGGCGGATCGAGAAGGCTATGAAAAAGCGTTCGGCAACGAGAAAGGCCGCGCCCGAGAGATACCAGGCGACGACCCAGGACGGAGAAAGCCGATGCTCGACATGCAAAACGGCGAAGAGCAGCGCCGTTGCCGCGAAGGCGAGCGTCCAGGCAATCAGCAGTCGCGGCAGGGCGCGGGCGGCCGAACGCAGCATCGGAACCTGATATCCGTCAGCGGCCTGCATGAAGCCGAGCGCCAGGAGACTGCCTGCGGCAAGAACCGTGCTGTAGGCAAGCCACTGCTTGAGGGTCGGCGCGGCGTAGAACATGGTGATGGCATAGCCGATGGCAAACAGCGCGGAAAACTCGAACAGCCGCATCAGCCCGATGATCATCGCGGGCGAATAGGTTTCCATGCCGAATTGGGCGGCGATCCTGCGGGCGAGCGGATTGAGGGACGATGGCGGGTTTGCGTCGCTTTCCTCGCCGGGCGCGCGTGTGCGAATTTCAGAGATTTTTCGGCGCAGTGCTTCCGTGTCGAAAGCTTCCGGTCTGTCGATCTGGTTCATGATATTTGCCCGGCCATTGACTGGTTTGGGGATATCAGAAAGGCCCTAAAAAACTCTTGCGGGCCGTTTGGCACGGGCAAGAGGCTGCTTCCCGGCGAGAATCCGGCGGTAGAGATGCATGAGCGAACTGGCCATCGCCGATGTCGAGAAGGTCGCCTTGAAATGAACCGGCTCCGGCAGGGCTTTCTTTGCCCAGCCGGGTTCCGTCACCGAGGCGGCCATGATCGCAGCCAGCGCCTGCGCGTCGGCGGGCGGCGAAAGCACCTGTGCGTTGTTTCCAAGAATTTCGGGAATGCCGCCGACGCTGGAGGCGATGACCGCCTTTTTAGCGGCGAGCGCTTCAAGCACGATATAGGGCATGGCTTCGGCGCGCGACGGCACGACCACGGTATGGGTGAAGGCGAAGGCGTCGCTGGCCTTCATGGCGGGCACCATGCCGATGCGACGGCCGAGACCGCGCTCCAGCATCATCTGCTCGTATTCGGCTTTTTGCGGCCCGTCACCGACCATCAGGGCGGATAGCGGACGGCCGATCAGGCGCTCGGTGCGGGCGAAAGCGTCGATGAACACGTCCGGACCCTTCAGGTCGCGTAGCATGCCGATATAGAGAAAGTTGGCGGCATCCGGCCGGGCATAGACTTTCTCGAAATCCCGGTCATTGACGCCGTTATAGATGCGTTCGCTATGGGTGCGTGGACGGCCGATCTTCTCTTCATAGGTCCGGCGTTCGAAATCGCAGACGAAGACGATCGCATCCGTGAAGAGTTCCTGCAGCTTTTCGAGAAAGAACACCGATCTGCCGAGAAGCGTCTTGCCGTCATAGTGCAGGCTTCCGCCATGCGGCGAATAGAGGCGGGCAACGCAATACCTGTTCACCCGCAAGGCTGAGCCGATGATCCGGGCAACAGCGCCGCCCTTGGCGCCGTGACCGTGAATGACATCCGGCCGCAAACTGCGTATTTCCTTGTAGCTGCCCCACAACGCCTTGAGATCGGACGGGCCGACCGAGCGCCGTATCGGCAGGCGGACGAGACCCAGCGCCAGAAACGGGCGGATCTCGTCGAAAAGCCTGTCTTCGTAATCTCCGCCCGTGGTGCTGTCGCAGAGGATGCCGACCTCGTGACCGGCTTTCGCATGCGCTTCCGCCAGATCGCGCACATGGCGGAAAATGCCGCCGAGCGGAGACCTGAAACAGTGGATGATGCGCAGCGGACGATCAGGGTTCGGATCAGCCATGGCCGTCAGAACAGCCGCTCGCGGACATAGACCGTATCACCTGCCATGATCGGATCGGAGATCGGAATCCGGCCGGTGATGACGCGGCCGTTGATCTTGCGGGTAACGTCGACATTCGCCTGGTTGGCGCGCGGCGAGTAACCGCCGGCGACGGCGATGGCGTTCTGAACGGTCATGCCCGGAACATAGGAATATTGTCCGGCCTGACCGACTTCGCCCATGATGAAGACGGAGCGGTAGCGATCGACCTCGATGGTAACGTCAGGATCGCGCAGGTAACCCTGGCGAAGCTTGTCGGCGATCATCTTTTCGAGCTCGGGCAGCGTATGACCGCGCGACGGGACCGCGCCGATCAGCGGGAAGGCGACGTAACCGGCCTGGTCGACCGTATAGGTTCCGGTCAGCCCGGCCTGCTCGAAGACGTTGACGCGCAGGCGGTCGCCGCTGTCGAGGCGATAGGGCTGGATCGTGGCTTCGCTGAAGGATTTGGGGGCCGGCTGATAGGTGTTGCAGCCGGACAGGGCGGCGCACATAAGAGTGGCCGCGGCAAACGCCAATACCGATTTCGCTCCTGCGACTGTCATGCTGATCTCATGCTGCTCGATGCTGCTTTGCTGTTGTTATCGATCCGTTAGGGTTAATAGGCGGTAAAAACCGGGGCGGATCGCCGGATATTTCACGCTCGCCTTTATAAGCGGGGCGTCCGGGGCAGGGGCGACCATTAACGGTTGCGTTACCATGTTTGTTTACGGTGCCGCTCAAAGGTATTTGTATGGAGTAAGGCGATGTCGGACGTCGGCGGCGTTCATCAGGATGTGGACATCGATCTCGGTGGGCTTGTCCGTGCGATCTGGAAGCAGCGCATGCGCGTGCTCATGGCGACCGCGCTGTGCACCGCTGCCGCCTTTGTCGGCGCCAGCCTGATTTCTCCCGATTACCGCTCCGAAACGCGGTTGCTGATCGAATCCCGTGAGCCGGAATTCAGCGGGACGAACCAGCTGCAGATGCCGGCCGACAGCAACTTCGACGAATCCGCGATTGCCAGCCAGGTGCAGGTTCTGCGCTCGGCCGATCTGATCAAGCAGGTCGCGCGCAACATGAAGCTCTATGAGCTGAAGGAATTCGATCCGACGGCCAATCCTTCGGCGCTGTCCGATGTTCTCGTCATGCTCGGGTTGAAGAAGAACCCGCTGGACCTGCCGCCGGAAGAGCGCGTGCTGAAGGAATTCGACGAAAAACTGCAAGTCTATCAGGTCGAGAAATCCCGCGTCATCGGCGTGATGTTCAGCTCGAAGGATCCTAAGCTGGCGGCCGCCATTCCCAATGAAATGGCCAAGGTCTATCTCTCGCTACAGAGCGGGGCGAAGCTCGATTCGAACTCTGAGGCAAGCCGCTGGCTGGAGCCCGAGATCGCTAATCTGCGCGAGAAGGTGCGGGAGGCGGAGGCCAAGGTCGCCGACTATCGCTCCACCTCCGATCTGCTGGTGACGGGCGACAACAGCAATTTCGCCACCAAGCAGCTCAACGACATCTCCACCGAACTTGCCCGCGTGCGCAGCGAGCGCGCTAGCGCCGAGGCCCGCGCCGAGGGTGTTCGCACCACGCTTGCGAGCGGCCGTGCCGCCGATACGCTGAATGACGTCGTGGGATCGCAGATGATCCAGCGTCTCAAGGAGAACGAGGCGACGATCCAGGGGCAGATCGCCGATCTTTCGACGACCCTGCTCGACGGCCATCCGCGCCTCAAGGGACTGAAATCGCAGCTTCAGGGCATTCGCGCCCAGATCCTCAGCGAAACCCAGAAGATTCTCGCAAGCCTCGACAACGAGGCTGGGGTGGCGCGGCTGCGCGAGCGCCAGCTCATCCAGCAGATGAATGCGCTGAAGGCGGCCTCCGCCAAGGCCGGCGAGGACGAGGTGGGGCTGCGGGCGCTGGAGCGCGAGGCGGCGGCGCAGCGGCAACTTCTCGAAACTTACCTTGCGCGTTACCGCGAGGCGACGTCGCGCGTCGGCAGCAATGCAACGCCGGCCGATGGCCGGGTGATTTCGCAAGCGGTGGAGCCGACCGAAGCCTATTTTCCCAAAGTGCTGCCGATCACCGTCGTCGCCGGTTTCGCGAGCTTCCTGATCGGCTGCGTGGTGATCATGCTGGGCGAACTTTTCAGCGGCCGGGCCTTGCGTCCGGTCGGCGCCGCTCCCAGCGTTCCGGCGGCGAGTGTCGCAGCTCCCTTGCGGTCGGTTGACAGGTCGAAGGATGTGTCGCCGCTTCTGTCGGCGGAAGCCGGCCCCGGCGATGACGCGCAGGCGGACGGCGCGCCGGACGAGGATTTCTCCGTCAACGCGGTTGCCGAACATCTGGATGCCAAGGATACCCGTGTGGTGGTGTCGGTCTCTCCTTCCGGTGACGACGGCTCCACCAATGTCGTGATGCTGGCGCGGATGCTGGCCGAGCAGGGGCGCAAGGTCGTGCTCATCGATCTCACCGGTTCCGCCTGCCCGAGCAAGCTGATGGCGCAATCGCTCCGGCTGCCGGGCATCACCAATCTGCTGGCAAGTGAGGTTCCGTTTGCCGATACGATCCATGGCGACAGGCTGTCGGATGCGCATATCGTGCCGGTCGGCGACGCCGATCCCGCCGTCGCGATGCGCGGCATCGACCGGTTGCCGATGATCGTCGACGCATTGTCCAATGCCTACGACACGGTGCTGGTGGAATGCGGCCCTGCCGGAACGGCGGCGGTTTCCCGTGTCGCACGCTCGCTCGATACGACGATCGTCATCTCGGTCTTCGGCATCGATCATGCCGAGATCGTCTCGATGGTTGAAGAGTTCGGAGAGGCCGGTTACAGCGATATCCTGCTGATGACGGGTACCGGTTATCCGCACACGAACGATCCGGGGCGCCACGCGGCCTGACCGCGGGCGGCGCTATGCGTCGTCGGCTTCGGGTCTGGCGCCGGTCTGGCGGTGCCGCCTTATTTTTTGCAGCAGATTGTACACCCGCGGGTTCTTCTTGATCGCGGCCTTGGAGCGCACGATCGCCGTGTGGATATGGGCGGCAAGGCGCCCCTTGGCCGTGAGCGGCAGAACAATGTCGTATTGCGGTGTTTCCACCGTGCACCAGGAGCGCTTGTAGGGCTGGTCGCCAATGCCGAAGTCGAACAGGGCCACGCCTTCGCCGCAGCATCTTTCGATGACCAGATGGAAGAGAAATTCGCCGGGGCTGCAATCGGCCGCCAGCGTCTCGTCGATCGATCCGAACTGGCAGATCACATGATCCCCCTTGCGCGACAGCCCGGCGACAGCGATCACGCGGCCGGCATTCTCGCCTTTCAGCCGCAGCGCGTGAAGCTCCAGCGGCCGGTGGTCGTGATCGCGCGGGCGCGACGCCAGCGCCTGGAAGAAGGCTTGCGTCTCTGCATCCTGAAACACATTCGGCAGGCCCATCGCCTTGAAGCGCTCCGCCTTCTGCTGGAAAAAGGTGCACAGCAGCTTGCGACTGTCTTCGGCCGATGTGGCTACAACGTGTTCGTAGCCTCCGAGGGCCAGCAATCTTTTTTCCGATACGCGGAATTTCTTGCGCCGACGCTTCGCGTTGACCTGCGCCAGCGTCTTCTCGAAGTTTTCGAACAGCGGCAGTTGATAGGAGGAATTCTGGTTGCGGACCGCCGGCAGGCTGGCGAAAGGATGCTCCGCGCCGCGCCAGGAAAAGGGAATTTTCTCCAGCGTGACGATATCGGCAATACGGGAGAGCTTCTGGGAAAGCTCGGCGATTAGTTTTGCGCTCAGCTCCTCGCGCATGGCCGGATCGCCCCCTTCGGTGAAGATACCGGTATTGATGTTGGAGTGATCCGAACCGATAAACCGGACGGTCTGGAAGAAGCGGCCGCGCACGAGTTCCAGCGGCAGGATGAATGCGGTGTCCTGACCGATGAGACCGCGCACGAGCAGAAGCTGGTTTTGATGGGTTGCGGCCCAGGCGGCGCACCAGTCGAAGCTCTGGTGCAGGGAGTTGCCGTTGCCCTGTTCCATCGCACGCCATTCGCCTTCCAGCCGTTCCAGGCTGACATGGATGCTGAGATTGAGGCCGTGCCTGGCGATGCCGGGAGACAGCAGGTCCAGCGCCGCCGTGCGACGCGCCTGCCGGACGCGGCGGGGAGCCTCGTTGGCGGGCATTATGTTCAGACGCACACCGCTCATGGCAATCAGCAACCGCTGGTCAAAATTCTGGATAAGATTGTTCTAATGCGCAAACCCGACAGCTTCATTTAAAATGGGGTGCTTTCGCGCTTTGACGTTCTGAATTTTCCAAATTCGGTTACCGAAAGGATAAACGGCTGGAGCAGGCGTAACAAATGAACCCGCGTTCACAACGACGCGGGATCGAGCCAGCCGGTTTCCAGCGCCAGATCGTTTCCGTGAATATCGGCAATAACGGCTATCCGCATGTCTCACTCCGTTTTGGCCGGCTTTTCCATCCATTTGATGATCAGCATGGCCGGCAGCACCCAGAGAAGACCGGTAAAGAAGAAGTAGAGCAGGTGGACCCACCAGGGCGAGGCGCCAAGCAGCAGGGAGGCGAAGGTGGTCGCCGCCAGCGCATAGATGACGACGAGGATGATGATCAGGACGGTGCCGATCAGTTTTCTGAGGCGTACGGGCATTGAACACTTTCCGATAGGCTACACGGGCCGACAGGCCGCACGGGGCCGCGCCCAGTTCGTCGGGCCGCGACGGCATGCCGCAAAGGGGCAAGCCTTGTTTTGCATCCTGCCTTGGTGCAAATCAACGACTTTGACGCTTCAGCCTTGGGACAAATCGTCGTCCTTCGGCCTTTCGGAAACGGAAAGATTTCTCATGACGCAGATTAGCGCTACGGAACAACGCCTTCGCGGGGAAATGGACACGGTAAGCCGCAATCGCGGCCAGATCCGCGCCTGGCTGTGGATCGTGGTTTTTACGCTGTTTGCCCTCGTTCTCGTCGGTGGCGCGACGCGGCTGACGGAATCGGGTCTTTCAATCACCCAATGGAAGCCGATCCATGGCGTCATTCCGCCGCTCGGCGATGCGGAGTGGCAGGAGGAGTTCGAACTCTACAAGCAGATTCCGCAATATTCGCAACTCAACAGCGACATGACCGTGGAGGGCTTCAAGTCGATCTTCTGGTGGGAATGGGCGCATCGTCTGCTGGCGCGTTCGATCGGCCTCGTCTTTGCGCTGCCGCTGGCGTGGTTCTGGCTCAGGGGCAAGATCGAGCCGCGGCTGAAGCTGCCGCTGGTAGGTATTCTAGCGCTCGGCGGCTTTCAGGGCTTTATCGGCTGGTGGATGGTGTCCTCAGGCCTTGCCGACCGAACGGAAGTCAGCCAGTACCGTCTCGCGACGCATCTGGTCATCGCCTGTCTGATCTTCGCCTCCTGCGTCTGGATTGCGCGAGGGCTTTCTGCACATTCGGATGACGCGCCGCCGGCGAGCTGTTCGAAGACGATGGCGGCGGCGATCGCCATCATGGCGCTGTTCCAGATCTATCTTGGCGCGCTGGTCGCCGGGCTCGACGCCGGCATGAGCTACAATACATGGCCGTTGATGGATGGCGCCGTCGTGCCGAGTGACCTGTTCGTTCAACAGCCGGGCTGGATCAACCTGTTCGAAAACCCGAAGACCGTGCAGTTCGTCCATCGCTGTGGCGCCTATGTGCTTTTCGCGCTCGTGTTCGTGCACATGCTCTACTCGCTGGCGCGAGGGGCGGGGACGACCCATGCCCGCCGTTCCGTGTTGCTCTTCGT
>JAVBSF010000034.1:0-6904 GCA_031556925.1 Pararhizobium sp. | reverse complement strand
CACCGACGGCTTCGCCGACCTCATCGGCAATGCCCGCATTGCGCTTTTCGCCATCGACGAGGCGCATTGCGTTTCGCAGTGGGGCCATGATTTCCGGCCGGAATACCGCACGCTCGGCCTGCTTGCCGAGCGATATCCCGGTGTGCCGCGCATCGCGCTGACGGCGACGGCCGACCCGCATACCCGCGAAGACATTATCGAGCGGTTGTCGCTGCAAGGTGCCGAAGTCTTCACCACCAGTTTCGACCGTCCGAACATCGCTTATGAAATCGTCGAGCGCGACCAGCCGCGCCAGCAGTTGCTGCGCTTCCTCAGCCGCTTTCGCGGTTCCTCCGGAATCGTCTACTGCCTGTCGCGCGCCAAGGTCGAGGATACGGCGGAATGGCTGAACGGGCAGGGCAGTCGCGCGCTGCCCTATCATGCCGGCATGGACCGGACGCTGCGCGACGCCCATCAGGACGCGTTCCTGAAGGAAGAAAGCCTCTGCCTGGTCGCAACCGTCGCCTTCGGCATGGGCATCGACAAGCCGGATGTGCGCTATGTCGCCCATCTCGATCTTCCGGGGTCGGTGGAAGCCTATTATCAGGAAACCGGCCGCGCCGGCCGTGACGGGCTGCCGTCGGATGTCTGGATGGCCTACGGCATGGCCGATGTCATTCAAAGGCGCAGGATGATCGACGAAGGCGGCGCGGCCGACGAGATCAAGCGCGTCGAGCGCGCCAAGCTGAATGCGCTGCTCGCCATCTGCGAGACCGCTTCCTGCCGCCGTCAGGCGATCCTCGGCCATTTCGGCGAGGCGCATCCCGGCCGCTGCGAAAGCTGCGACACCTGCCTGAAGCCGGTGGAGACCTGGGATGGAACGGAAGCGGCGATCAAGGCGCTGGCCGCTGTCTATCGCACCGGCGAACGCTTCGGGACCGGCCATGTCATCGATGTGCTGATGGGCGTCGCCAATGAAAAGACCGAGCGTTTCGGCCATGTCGACATGCCGGTTTTCGGCGCGGGCAAGGATATTCCCGCGAAAACCTGGCAATCGGTGTTTCGCCAACTTCTTGCGGCGGGATTGATCAGCGTCGATCATTCCGCCTTCGGCGCGCTCAAGCTGGAAGCCGAAAGCCGCGCCGTGTTCAAGCGCGAGCGCGAGGTGCGGTTCCGCAAGGACCGGCCGACCTCGGGCAAGGCCCAGCGCGGCGGCAAATCCGGCGCGGCGGCGCAGGCCCGCAGTGCGCTTTCCGATCGCGACGGCGAGCTTTTCCAGGTCTTGAGAGGGCTTCGGGCGACCCTTGCCAGGGAGCTGAATGTGCCACCCTATGTCATTTTCCCGGACACGACGCTGATCGCGCTTGCCAAGGAGAGGCCGTCTGACGAAGATGAACTTCTCGACATTCCCGGCATCGGCCAGTCGAAGCGCGAGCGCTACGGCGACATCTTCCTCAAGGCTATCCGCGATCACGAAGGAGGTTGAGCCATGTCGTCGCCTGAACTATTCGCAACCTTTCTGATCACGACCGCTGTCTTTGCCTATATTCCCGGACCCGCAATGCTCTATGCGGCGGCGCAGACGATGGCCCGCGGACGATGGTCGGGCATGATGGCGGCGCTGGGTATCCATATCGGCTGCTACGTGCATGTCACCGCCGCCGCCGCCGGTCTTTCCATCCTGTTTCATGCGGTGCCGTCGCTTTATATGGCCGTCAAGCTGGCGGGGGCGGCCTATCTGGTATGGCTCGGACTGTCGCTGATGCGCTCCAAGGCCGCCGGCGACGCCGTGGTTGCCGGCATTCCTCCCAAATCCGGCCGGCGCGCCTTTCTGGAAAGCGTCACCGTCGAGGTGCTCAATCCCAAGACCGCGATCTTCTTCCTCGCCTTTTTGCCGCAGTTCATCGACGCGTCCGCCGCCCAGCCGGTCTGGCTGCAGTTTCTTGTGCTCGGCACGATCGTCAACTGCATCTTCTCGTCCGCCGATATCGTCTGCGTCCTGCTGGCGGGCGCAGTAATGAAGCGGCTGCAGCGATCGGAAGCCGCGCAGCGCATGCTCCAGCGGGCGGGCGGCGCCGTGCTTGTCGGCCTTGGCGCCCATCTTGCCCTGCAGAAAAGCTGAGCAGAAGCGCTGGCGGCCTACATCCGAACCGTCATGCCGCCATCGACGGTCAGCACATGGCCGTTGACGAAGGAGGCGGAGGGGCTGGCGAGAAACAGCGCCGCGCCGGCGATCTCGTCGGGCCGCGCCCAGCGCTGCACGGGAATCCGCTGGCGCACGAAGGGCATCAGCTCCTCGTTCGCGGCCATCGCGGCGTTGGTTTCGGTGGCGAACCAGCCGGGGGCGATGGCATTGCTGGTAATGCCGTAGGGGCCGAATTCTATCGCCATCGAGCGCATCAGGCCCGTCAGACCCTGCTTGGCGACAGGATAGATGCCGTCGCCCGGCATGGCCACCTGCCCGTTGATCGAGGTGACCGAAATCAGCCTGCCATATTGCCGCTGCTTCATCAGCATCGCCGCGTCCCGAGACAGGCTGACGGCGGCAACGAGATCGGTGCGGATCAGGTCGAGCACGGCGTCATCGTCAAAATCGGCAAGCGGGCGCCGGTCGCGGGCGCCAACATTGTTGACAAGAATATCCAGACGGCCGTGAGTTTTCTCGATGTCGGCGAGGGCGGCGCGCTGGGCTTGGCGATCTGCGATATCGAAAGCCGCGGTCTGGGCGCTGCCGCCGGCTTTGGCGATCGCCGCCGCCGCCGTTTCGAGCGTCTCGACCGTCCGTCCAGTAATGACGACATGCGCGCCGGCTTCCGCGAGCGCAAGCGCCATCTCGAAGCCGAGGCCGCGCCCTGCGCCCGTCACCAGCGCCACCTGACCTTTCAGGGAAAATCTGTCGAAGATGCTCATCATGTTCCTTCCGGTAGGGGTAGAGACCGCGCCACGAACTGACGCTGGTGCGGATGCGGGACGAGATGGGGTGTGCTATGTCCGTGATCATCGAATACAGTATTGAAGCAACGGATCGCAATCATGACCTCAGCCCTTATCGACCACCTTGCACGCGAACTCGAAGGCTTGAAATCAAACGGGCTCTACAAATCCGAGAGAGTGATCAGTTCCAAGCAGAGCGGCGAAATCCAGGTCGCGTCGGGACAGAAGGTGCTGAACTTCTGCGCCAACAACTATCTCGGCCTTGCCGATAACGAAGAACTGGCAGACGCCGCCAAGAAGGCTCTGGATCGCTACGGTTACGGCATGGCCTCGGTGCGCTTCATCTGCGGCACGCAGGAGGAACACAAGCAGCTTGAGGCGCGTATCTCCGCCTTCCTCGGTATGGAGGATACGATCCTCTATTCCTCCTGCTTCGATGCCAATGGCGGTCTGTTCGAGACGCTGCTCTCCGAGGAAGACGCGATCATTTCCGACGCCCTGAACCATGCCTCTATCATCGACGGCGTGCGGCTTTCCAAGGCCAGGCGGTTCCGTTACGCCAACAACGACATGGCGGCGCTGGAGGAAGAGCTGAAGAAGGCGGAAGGCAGCCGGTTCAAGCTGATCGCGACCGACGGCGTGTTTTCGATGGACGGTATCATCGCCAATCTCGCCGGGGTCTGCGATCTTGCGGAAAAATACGGCGCGATGGTCATGGTCGATGACAGCCATGCCGTCGGCTTCGTCGGCAAGCATGGTCGCGGCTCGGCGGAGTATTGCGGCGTCGAGGGCAGGGTGGATATCATCACGGGCACGCTTGGCAAGGCGCTTGGCGGGGCATCGGGCGGCTATACGTCGGCGAAAGCCGAGGTGGTGGACTGGCTGCGCCAGCGGTCGCGTCCCTATCTCTTTTCGAACACGCTGGCGCCGGTCATCGCGGCCGCATCGCTCAAGGTGTTCGATCTTGTCGAGAACGGCGCCGCGCTACGGGGCAGGCTGGAAGCCAATTCCATGCTGTTCCGCAGAGAAATGTCGAAGCTCGGCTTCAAGCTCGCGGGCGAGGGGCATCCGATCATTCCGGTGATGCTCGGCGACGCGGCGCTGGCGCAGGAGATGGCGGCGCGCATGCTGGAGAAGGGGGTCTATGTGATCGGCTTCTCCTTTCCCGTCGTTCCCAAAGGGCAGGCGCGTATCCGGACCCAGATGTCGGCGGCGCATAGCGAGGCCGATGTTCGCCAGGTCATCGCGGTGTTCGAAGAGGTCGGCCGCGCGGTTGGCGTTATCGGTTGATCTGAACAAAGAAAAAACCCGCTGCGATACAGCGGGTTTTTCAAAGCGTCTGTCCGTCAGTTCAGGATCTGAACCACGGTGTGGGTGTTCGGATCGACGATCACACGCTGGTTGTTGACGATCGCATAGGCGTAACGCGGGTCTTCCTGCACGGGAACAAGCACGACATCCTGCGGAATGGGCTTACCGATGACGACCGGCTGCTGGACCACGACGGACTGCTGGATCGGCTGCTGCTGGACATAGGTTACGACCTTGGCCGGGGGCGGATCGATGGTACCGGCAGCGACTGCACCGACAACGGCGCCAACGCCGGCGCCAACCGGGCCGCCGACAATGGCGCCCGTCGCGGCACCGCCGACCATGCCGGTCACAGTGGCTTCCTGGGCGGCAGCGGTGGTTGCAAGGGCTGCAAAGGCAGCGGCGGCGATAACAAGCGTCTTTTTCATCACGTTCTCCTTTCGCATTGATGGCGAGAGAACGTGGTGGTTGAAGTTTCGTTCCGTTTTGGCGCGTTCACGGATTTATGCCGCGTGACTTCCGGCGTGACAGGGGCCCATTGTGGTTCGGTTCGGGAAATTGCTAGGCTCGCTCAAGAGAATCCTTTCGGGAGGAGGGTGGAATGACCAATATGATGAAGGCACTCGTGAAGGCGAAGCCGGAGGTCGGGCTCTGGATGGAGCATGTGCCGGTGCCTGAGCCCGGCCCGAACGACGTCCTGATCCGCGTGCGCAAATCCGCCATCTGCGGCACGGATGTCCATATCTGGAACTGGGACAGCTGGGCGCAGAAGACCATTCCGGTGCCGATGGTCGTGGGCCACGAATTCGTCGGCGAAATCGCCGAGATCGGTTCCGCTGTGACCAAATACAAGGTTGGAGAACGGGTTTCGGGCGAAGGACACATCGTTTGCGGCAAATGTCGCAACTGCCGTGCTGGCCGTGGTCACCTTTGCCATTATACCAAGGGCGTCGGCGTCAACAGGCCGGGCTCCTTTGGCGAGTTCGTCTGTATTCCCGAATACAATGTCGTGCCGATCCCCGATGATGTGCCGGACGAGGTCGCGGCAATCTTCGATCCCTTCGGCAACGCCGTGCATACGGCGCTTTCCTTCGATCTCGTCGGCGAGGATGTGCTCGTCACCGGTGCGGGACCGATCGGCATCATGGGCGCCATGGTCGCCAAGCGCTCCGGCGCCCGCAAGGTCGTTATCACCGATATCAACCCCGTGCGTCTCGATCTTGCCCGCCGGGTGGGGATCGACCACGTGGTCGATGCTTCGAAACAGGATCTGGCCGATGTCATGAACGAGATCGGCATGACCGAGGGGTTTGATGTCGGTCTTGAAATGTCAGGCGCCCCTCCGGCTTTTCGCTCCATGATCGATACGATGAACAATGGCGGCAAGATCGCCATCCTCGGTATCGCGCCCGATGGTTTCGGCATCGACTGGAACAAGGTGATCTTCAAGATGCTGACGCTCAAGGGCATCTATGGCCGCGAGATGTTCGAGACCTGGTACAAGATGATCGCCTTCGTGCAGGGCGGACTCGATCTTTCCGATGTCATCACCCACCGTATCGGTATCGACGATTTCCGCGAGGGGTTCGAGGCGATGCGTTCGGGCAATTCCGGCAAGGTGGTGATGGACTGGGGCGTGTGATCGTCGTCGCGAGACCGTCCGATGGAGTGATTCCCGGCCGGTTGCGATGTCTTTCCGGTGGAATCGAAAGTTGAGCGGGACTGCGCGGGTTTTGCCGCGCCACCCCTTGTCTTTTAGGGGTGCATGCCTACATCTGGCACAGGAAGCCGGAATACAGTCGTTTAAGGCTGGATTCAGCGTTTTTTACCGAATCGAACGGTTTTTCACCGGAATCGCTTGACGGAGCGTAATTTTGTGGGAATCACCATTCTGGCGCAGAAGGTGAAAATGGGTACGGCGGATAAAGCGATCATGCAAGTGGTCTTTCAGCGGGGCTGCTGTCGCAGCCGGCCGCACCATCCACGGTGACAATCGTGGTTAATCAGGAATTAAACATCATCCCGTTACGTCAGGGGTAATGATTCGCGGTGGGAGGCTTTGAAAGCCCCCGAACCGGAAAGGTTCGCACCGCATACAAAATGCTTGTCCAGGGAAAGCGACGAAGAATGGCAACCAAAGTCAAAGAGAACGAAGAAGCAGAAGCTGAACGCGAAGGCGCTCCCGATGGCCCGCTTCTCGATCTCTCGGATGACGCGGTCAAGAAGATGATCAAGGCCGCCAAAAAGCGCGGCTACGTCACCATGGACGAACTCAACTCGGTTCTGCCGTCGGAGGAAGTGACCTCCGAGCAGATCGAGGACACGATGGCGATGCTGTCCGACATGGGCATCAACGTCGTCGAGGACGAGGAAGTCGATGAAGCCGCTGGCGGCGACGACGACAGCTCCGACGACGACAGTGACGGCGATGGCGGCGAAATCGCGCCATCCAGCGGCACCGCGCTCGCAACCGCGAAAAAGAAAGAGCCGACCGATCGTACCGACGATCCCGTCCGCATGTACCTGCGCGAAATGGGCTCGGTGGAGCTCTTGTCGCGCGAGGGTGAAATCGCGATTGCGAAGCGCATCGAGGCCGGCCGCGAGGCGATGATCGCAGGTCTCTGCGAAAGCCCGCTGACCTTCCAGGCCATCATCATCTGGCGCGATGAACTCAACGAAG
>JAVBSF010000371.1:0-46283 GCA_031556925.1 Pararhizobium sp. | reverse complement strand
ACCCATGCAGTCGATTGATCGGGCCATTATCACTTACCCTCGAAAACCGGGGAACGCTTCTCGAAAAACGCGGCAGCCCCTTCCTTCTGATCCTTGCTATCGAACAGGAGCTGGAACGCCTTGCGCTCCAGCATCAACGCGCTATCGAGCGGCAAATCGGCACCGGCCAGGATGACCTCTTTGATCTGCGCCACTGCGATGGGCGGCAAGGCTGCGATCTCGGCGGCGAGTTCCTGTGCCCGTGCAATCGTCCGATCATCCGGCACCACTTCGCTGGCGAGGCCCATTGCAAGTGCCTCAGATGCGCGAAACGTGCAGCCTGTCAGGGCGATGCGCATGGCCTGGAACTTGCCTACCGCACGAACAAGCCGTTGTGTTCCGCCAGCCCCGGGCATCAGGCCGAGCTTGATTTCGGGTTGCGCGAACTTGGCACTCTCTCCGGCAACGATGATATCGCAGTGCATCGCCAGTTCGCAGCCTCCGCCCAGGGCAAATCCGTTGACTGCCGCAATCACCGGCTTTGGGCACCGGCCTATCGCATCCCAGAGAACTTCCGTATGCCGCAGATACATTTCGACCGGGCCTGCTCCGGCGAATTCCCGGATATCTGCTCCGGCAACGAAGCAGGTTTCCCCACCCGTGAGTATGATGGCACGGACCGCCGCATCGACGGATAGGCGATTGAACATATCAGCCAGATCGCGACGGATAGCCATGCTTAGGGCGTTCCGTGCCTCAGGGCGATTGATGCGCACTGTCGCGACGCCGTTATCGTGGCGTTCGACAGAAACGAAGCTGTCTTGCGGGACTGTCAATTTTATCCTCCCAGAACTGAAATTCCGCATAGCGAAACTCAATTTCGTTATTTTTATAATAGAAGGCCAAAACATCGATTGTAAAGCCGGTTGCCAACCAGGGCTTAAAAAATCCATCAACATTCAGAACATAAAAGGGAATTTCAGTCTTGTTTTCCTGTTCCGCTTCCTTCATAGTTTCGCTATGCGAAATATGATTTCGCGTATTGACAAACCCGAAAGGCAGATTTCTAATGTCACGCATCAAGACGAACTTGAACGCTACCGACAGGGAGAACCGCAAGGCGGAGGTCGGTGAGATGGAAAAGTCTGCGCCGGCTCCCTTGAGCGTGGAGAATGAGGAGGAGGATCGTCAGTTCGTAACAGCGCTGGCCCGAGGGCTGGAAATCCTGCGCTGTTTCACGCCTAAAGACAACACGCTCGGAAATCAGGAGATCGCCCGCAAGACGAGCCTGCCGAAGCCGACCGTTTCACGCCTGACTCATACGCTAACGCGCCTTGGTTACCTGAAACAGGATACGGGTTCGGGACGATACCAGCTGGACGTCGGTGTTTTGGGGCTCGGTTATGCAATGCTTTCGAACATGACAATCCGCACGGTTGCCGCGCCATTGATGATGGAGCTGGCTGACTATGCCAAGGCAGCCGTTGCCCTGGCGGCACGCGATCGACTTCAAATGGTCTATGTCGACGTGGTGCAAGGAGGCGGAAACATGACCATGCGCCGTCAGGTGGGCAGCTACCTGCCTTTGGCACAAAGTTCGGTTGGCCGCGCATGTCTTGCTGCCATGCCAGAAAGCGAGCGGACGTTCCTCATGGAACATATCCGCAATCGCGACCCGGAAGCCTGGCCTTTGGTGCGCCGCGGGCTTGAGCGGGCGTTTCGCGATTATGAGGACTATGGCTACTGCCTGTCGATCGGAGAATGGCACAAGGACGTCAACTCGGTGGCGGTGCCGCTGGTTCACAAGCAATACGGGGTCGTTGCGTTCAATTGCGGAGGCCCGAGCTTTCAGCTGCCGCAAGAAAAGCTGGAGGACGATATCGGTCCCCGGCTGATTACTATGGTTCACAACATCGGTTCTGCCGTCCCGTAATCTTTCCGGGCGGCAGGGCCTCGACATGGCGGGGCAACCCTGCCGCTAGGAGAGTGCATGATCCGCGAGCCGGAAACCCTTCAGATGCTGGTAGATACCGTTCGCCAGTTTGTTTCGGAAACCCTTATCCCGCGGGAAAATGAAGTCGCTGAAACGGATGCGATCCCCGTCGACATCATTCAACAGATGAAGGAACTCGGTTTCTTCGGACTGACGATTCCCGAACAATACGGCGGACTTGGCCTCACTATGGAGGAGGAGGTTAACGTCGTGTTCGAACTCGGACGGACCTCGCCGGCCTTCCGCTCTCATATCGGCACGAATAACGGCATCGGCTCGATCGGCATATTGATCGACGGCACCGAAGCGCAGAAAGATAGCTATCTGCCGCGGCTCGCAAGCGGCGAGCTTCTCAGTTCGTTCTGCCTCACCGAACCCGACGCCGGTTCCGACGCCGCCTCGCTCAAGACCACGGCGATCCGCGACGGCGATGACTATGTGCTGAACGGCACCAAACGCTTCATCACCAATGCACCACTGGCCAGTGTTTTCACGGTCATGGCGCGCACCTCCACCGACATCAAGGGTGCCAGCGGTATCAGCGCATTTGTTGTCGAACGTGGCACCGCCGGACTTTCATTTGGCAAACCCGATCACAAGATGGGCCAGAAAGGCGCGCTGACCTGCGATGTCATCCTCGACAATGTCCGCGTTCCCGCAGGCCAGTTAATCGGCGGCGTCGAGGGTGTCGGGTTCAAAACCGCGATGAAGGTACTGGACAAGGGCAGACTGCACATCGCTGCCCTGAGCGTCGGAGCATCAGAACGCATGCTCGCCGATGCCCTGGCTTACGCTCTGGAACGCAAGCAGTTCGGCAAGCCAATCGCCGATTTCCAGCTCATCCAGGCGATGCTCGCCGACAGCAAGGCGGAAATCTATGCCGCGAAATGTATGGTTCTCGACGCCGCGCGCAAGCGTGATGAAGGCTTGAATGTCAGCACTGAAGCGTCTTGCGCCAAGATGTTCGCGACCGAGATGTGCGGTCGCGTCGCCGATCGCTGTGTGCAAATTCACGGCGGCGCCGGATATGTGAGCGAGTACGCGATCGAGCGCTTCTACCGCGACGTCCGGTTATTCCGAATCTACGAGGGGACGACACAGATCCAGCAGATTGTCATCGCACGCAACATGATACGCGAAGCAATGCGCTGAATTTTTCATTCATCAAAATTCGTTTTCCGCCGGGCTAACCAAGACGCGTTAGCCCGCTGGCGGAGGCTTGCCTTGAGGAGAATACGCGCGATAGCGCGACAGAAAACGGGAAGAGCGACATGGATAATACGGTAAAGGCTGCGGAAACTGAACAAGGCAAGATCTGGATTCTTGTTTTCATCTTCAGCTTTCTCGGGTTGATGATTGATGGGGCTGATCTGATGCTGCTGTCCTACAGCCTGACCAGCATCAAGGCCGAGTTTGGCCTCACAAGCGTCGAGGCTGGTAGCCTCGGCAGTATTACACTCGCAGGCATGGCGATCGGTGGCATCTATGGCGGTTGGGCCTGTGATCGGTTCGGGCGCGTAAAAACCGTCTCCTGGACGATCGTTGTTTTTTCTGTAGGTACGGCCGTACTGGGCATGACGCACAGCTATCTGCAATTTGCCGCCGCACGCTTTATCTCATCTCTGGGTCTCGGAGCACTTTACGTTGCTTGCAACACCCTTATGGCCGAATATGTGCCGACGAAATATCGAACTACAGCCCTCGGCACGCTTCAGGCTGGTTGGTCAGTCGGATACATCGTCGCGACGCTACTTGCCGGTTGGCTATTGCCGACCTATGGCTGGAGGTATCTCTTTTACGTCGCGATCATTCCGGTGATTATTGCCTTAATCATGCACAAAGCGGTGCCGGAGCCTGAAAGCTGGGTCAAAGCGAAGGCCATGCGTGAACGATCTGATTCCGCGTCGGCCCAGCCGCAAGCGGTCAGGCAGGAGGGGGCGTTCAAGGCCATATTCAACAGTCCTCAAGCCCGCAGCATGTTTTTTCTATGGGCTCTAACCGCCGGCTTCCTCCAGTTCGGCTACTACGGTGTGAACAACTGGCTTCCCTCGTACCTTGAAACCGAAATGGGAATGCAATTCAAATCCATGACGGCCTATATGGTTGGCAGCTACACGGCAATGATCCTTGGCAAGATCCTCGCGGGCATCGCTGCTGACTGGCTGGGACGTCGAGCGGTCTTCGCATTGGGTGCACTGGGAACCGCAGTCTTCCTCCCGGTTATCGTACTTTACCATAGCCCGGATACGATCCTCTGGATGCTTATTGTCTTCGGCTTCCTGTATGGCATCCCTTATGGCGTCAACGCGACCTATATGACGGAGAGTTTCGAGGCGAGATATCGTGGTACAGCTGTCGGGGGCGCATACAATATCGGTCGTATCGGTGCTGCCATTGCACCAATAGCAGTCGGGTTCTTCGCGAGCCAGTCATCGATCGGTCTGGGCTTTCTCGTAATGGGCGGTGCCTATTTCATCTGCGGCGTCATTCCCGCGCTGTTCATTCGTGAAAAGCAATTTGATCCGGAAAAACAGTAAAGTATTTTTGCTCTTCCTTCAGGGGTCGAATGCCGGCCCCTGAAGCTTGTGCGATGCAGATTGCTCCACAAACAATAACTTCATCATCTGGAGAAGACCGCGATGACAAAGCCTGATGCGGGCGCGTCTATTGCTGACGAAGACAACTGCGATCCCATGAACTACCGCAGCCTGCTAAACTATCGCCTTAACCGCTGGGCAAAGGGCGAAGCGATCATGGAAATGGACATGCGACCGGCGCTACGCAACAATGCCGGTGTTCTGCATGGTGGTGCCATCGCTTCGTTGATCGACGCTGCCTGCGGTCACGCAGCAACCTGGAGCGACGATCCGGAGCGGCCGAGATTCGCCATTACTCTCTCACTTACGGTTTCGTTCACCGGACAGGTTGTCGACGGTAAAGTCTTTGCTGAAGCCAGAATCAGGGGCGGTGGTCGCAAGATCGTCTTCTGCGTGGCAGATGTGCTTGACGACACCGGCAAGCTCGTGGCTTTCGGAGAAGGCACCTTCCGCTACCGGTCAGGCAGCGAACGCTAGGCCAATAGGATAGAAGCGACGGTCGGTATCGCTGCCTCCACCGCTTGGCGCAGACTAAGAACACTTGCGGTACCGGGAACCCGTTCACAAAAGGATCCCCGGACCGTTACATAGATCACTCTGACTGCGACTTTCTATACCGCAGACAGTTACGCGATGCTCAGCCTAGAGAGAACCCGCCATCGACAGCAAGAGCCTGCCCGGTCAGGTGGGGAGCACACGCCATATAGACCACCATCTGGCCCATGTCCTCCGGCGTTTGCGCTTCACCCTGAGGCAGAAAAGACTGTTGATGTCGCTCCCAGGACTGTTCCTCGGTCTCCCCCGGCAAAGCCCAGAGGCCGGACAGACCGGTCTCCCCGCGCCACATGCCAGTGGCGACGATTCCCGGGCACAGGGCATTGACAGTAATGCCCTCCTTGGCGACTTCCTTGGCGATTGCATTGGTGAAACCGATCACACCGAATTTCGACGCGCTGTAGTGGGAGAGATTCGGGAAACCGACCTTGCCCGCAATCGAGGATGTGTTGATGATGCGACCGAAGCCTGCTTTGCGCATTAAGCGGATCTCGGCCTGGCAGCACAGAAACACACCGCGCAGGTTCACGTCGATCAGGTCGTCCCATTGCTGAACAGTAAGGTCCGCGATCCCGCCAAGGCTGACCACACCCGCATTGTTGACGGCAACGTCGAGCCGTCCCCAGGTTTTCTCGATGGCGTCAATCATTGCCTGAACGCTCTCCGGCTCGCGAACGTCGACGACGAGCGCCGCACTCTTGCGACCCAGCGCCCTGACCGCCTCGCTACCTTCTTCGGCAAGAGCTACATTGTAGTCGGCGATGAGGACATCGGCACCTGCCTGTGCAAGAGCCTTGGCGATACCGGCGCCAATCCCGCGTCCCCCGCCAGTTACAAGGGCAATGCGTCCAATCAACGAGAACTGAGAGTCTGCCAAGATTATTCTCCATATTTGACGGTTGGATAAGGTAAGCGTAGGCGCGCGCGTTCACATTGCGGAGCGCGCCGGTGGAAAGATCAAGACGTTGGCTGGCATCAGGCTTTGAGGCTAGGAAGCCTCGACGCGGACTTTCTCGATATTGATTTTCCGGTATAGCGTTGCCCGCGAAATGCCGAGATACCTCGCGGTCAGAGACACATTGCCATTATTGTGACGTAGCGCGGCCTGAATGCGCGACGCCTCTGACTTCGATCTCGCGGTCAGATCCGCGTCGGCAATTTCTGCCACGATATCATCCGGAAGATGGCCGATCTGGATGAGGTGATCGTCGCATAGAACGACTGCATGCCGCAGTGCATGACGGAGCTCTCTCGCGTTGCCTGGCCAGTGGTAACTGAGCAGCACGACGCGAGCTTCGTCGCCAAGACGAATATTGACTTTGCCCTGTATTTGGGCCTCGACTTCCAGCATCTCGACAATCATTCCCTCCAGATCGGCGATGACACGAAGCGGCGGCAAAACGATCGATCCACCCTTAAGGTGATGAAGAAGGCTGGCGCGGGGTCGGCCTGCCTTTTGCATCTCTTCCAAACCGAGATTGGTACTGGCGATCACAGCTATCCCGTTTGCGCCATAGTGGCTATCTCGCTCCAGCACTCCAAGTAGCGCGATCTGTCCCGCCTCATTGAGCTCCTCTATCCGATCCAGAATCAGGCATGCAGGGCGGTCGTTCCCGTTGATCGATCTAATCGCCCTACTCGCCTCATCTGCGGCGAGCGCGGCGCAGTCGATGAAAGTGATCTCATCCTGCCCAACAAAGCTGCGGCGGGCTACTGTCTGTGCGTATGTAGACTTTCCAGTGCCGGTTTCACCGATCACGATCAGCGGTAAGCCAGATTGGAGAAGCCGCTGGCCACGCTCCAGCGCGATCTGTGAAACTGGCCCCATCCGAGACAGTAACGGCTTCAGAGGTCCGTAGGAGGCTCGCTGGGTGGAGATGGCTCCACTCTGCGACGAAAACCGACCATGCTCCCGCGACGACCGCGACGGCACTCTCGTCACAGGTTCACGCACAAGCGCCTGTAGCCGTTGTCCATATGGGTTCATATGGATGGTCTCGTCCGGCCGAAACATGTCGAGTTCGGTGTCGAGATCCAGCACGTCTTCGACTTTACGACCAAGAATTTCCGCTACAGGAACTCCGACGAGTGCCTTTACGTTCGAGGTGCCGGCGCGGATGTATCCGCTATCGTCCAGCGCGATATGTCCCGCTTCGGCTAATTCTGCATCGATGACATCCACCGCAATGCGCAGCAATCGACTCGCACGATGCCTGAGAAGGAACTGTCGGTTCTCGATGCGCAGGGCGGCGCGCTTAACGATATCACGTACAATACGGTTTGCCCGCACATCACCGCCGGCGGCGGTGGTAACATTGATGACACCGTCAATTTGCCCCTTCCACCCCAAAACCGGAGCGGTCATGCAGGTCAGGGCCCTGGTCGCGGCGCCGTAGTGCTCATTTCCGGCAATGATGATCGATTGTCCGGTGCGCAGGCAGGTACCGATGCCATTCGTTCCCTGACGTTCCTCGATCCAGACAGATCCAGACTGCACGCCAAAGGTCGACATATTGGCCAGAGACGGATGATCGCACCGGAAGAGCATCATCACCCCCTCGGGCGAAGCAAATGACACTAGATACTCGCTGTCGACCAGTCTCGCATAAAGGCGCTCCACTTCAGGCCTGGCAATGTTGAGAAGGTCTTGATGCCTGTCCGCAAGTTCCCGCATCTCGGAATTCGTGAGGACCTCAGCACGTGGCACGCGGTCCGGATCGAGATTGTAGTCCGAGATGCAGCGTTTCCATGACTCTTCGACTGCCATTGGCAGGGGCGCGTCGATCTCCAGACCACGAAAAGTTTTAAGGCGTAGAATTTCACCTTGCGCCAGATCGGCACCACTAGGTTCAAAGTTGTCATGCTCCCACATATTGCTCCTCCCAAAGCAACAGACGAAACCTGAATTTGGCCAGATACCCCCATGCCGAAGATGCAAAACGAGCGCCATCAGCATGACAAGAAGCTGAACGCCGTGAATTCTGCCCCCCCTACCCTATCAGACAGAATTTCTCCAGATCCTACATCGGAGGATGAAGAAAGTACACGGTGCAAGCGAGACAGACCCCATGAGGTGACCTGTCTCACATGAGACAGATGGCCGATTAGTCTTCCCGCAATACGGTTCCAAACAGATCAGATACCTCTCATTCGGCCAAGAACCGACCTCGCGAACTCACTGAACACACCCGTGCGTCGAACAGCGCCAGAAAGCGTTGTACGACTCTTGCCCGAGGACCGTTTACCATACGAGGTGGATGGCCGCGTTGCTGTCAAAGCTGCGGCGAGACACGGTATCGTGAATAGATGGTTTGAAAAAGGCCGCCCCAAACCGAGGTTCAGGGCGGCTCAAGCTTCGGTCAAAAATGCCCGTGTGTCTGGCGCCAGTCGATCATGTCTGCAACCGAGATTGTCAAAAGGCCGAATCGGCGGGCAAAGGCCGCAATTTCGTCTCCGCGCATCATGCTGCCATCCGGATTTACCAGTTCGCCAAGGACACCGACCGCCACATGGCCGGCAAACCGGGTGAGATCCCAGGCTGCCTCGGTATGGCCCTTGCGCTCCAGAACACCTCCCCTGCGCGCGCGCAGGGGGAAGATGTGCCCGGGTCGACGCAAGTGGGCCGGCTGCGGCGTTGCCGACGCCAGAACATGAAAGGACAGGGTACGGTCGCTTGCGGAGACGCCGGTGCCGCAGGAAACACTGTCACAAGTAACGGTGAAAGCAGTCGCCTGCGGGTCACCGTTGCGCGCGACCATCGGCGGCAACTCCAGGGCATCCGCCCTTTCATCGTCCATCGCTGCGCAAAGGATGCCGGTTGTATGAGCAACCATGAAGGCGACCATCTCCGGTGTGATGGTTTGCGCAGAGGCAATGAGGTCACCTTCGTTCTCCCGATCGTCATCATCGACAACGATAACCATCCCTCCGGCGGCAATTATGCTGATCGCCTCATGCACCGGATCCAGTTCCGGCCGGCGCACAGGAAAAGCCGATGCCTTGGCAGTAGGTTCGATGCTGCGGTGGATGTTCATGATAACGCCCTCCAACTGGTCCATTACTTGGGTCAGGATGCATTCACCAGCGGCAGAACCTCCTGCGCGAGGCGGCGCATAGTCAGACGTTCGCGTTCCAGGTTCTCCCCGCTGCCATCCATCGCCGCCATGAGCAGAGTTCCAAAGGGACCTGAACGCTCACGCAGGCTGCGAATCTTCTCGGCCACGGTCTTGGGTGAACCGAAAATGACCGAAGCGCGGACGATGTCCTCGACAGTCACATCCTCGTCCTTGATATCGGGATCGGGCTTGATTACCGAAATGTAGTTGGCACGCTTCAGCACCTCGAACAGGTAATCGAAATAATAGAAGTTCGAGCCCTTGGGATCCATAAGCCAGTCCTCTGCCTGCGCATCGCTTTCTCCGATCAGGACGTTGCGCGCAATGGTCCAGTCCTCGCCCGTCGGTTCCCGTCCGATGGCCTCGCAGCCCTCGACATACTTGGCCCAATGGCTGATGACAGTGCTTTCAGGAGAAAAATTCGCCGAAACTGGCCGATAGCCTTGTTTGACCGCAAAGGAAATTGAACTGCTGCCAGGCGACATCGAGGTCAGCGCAATCGGCGGATGTGGCTTCGTATAAGGCTTCTGCATGAAGCCGACGCCGAGCTCCGGGATGATATTTTCGGTAATCTTGATCTGCCAGTGCTTGCCCTGAATATCGTAGGGCGGATCCTGTGACCAGATTTTCAGGATCATCTTCAACGACTCGGCCATACGCTCGTTGCGAACACCCGCATCGAGGTTCCCGAACAGTTCCATGTCGGACGCAAGCCCCCCCGGCCCCACGCCAAACACAAACCGGCCCTCGGCCATATGGTCGAAGAGGGCGACTTCGGCTGCGACAATAGCCGGATGGCGGTTCGGAAGGCATACGACGCCCGAGCAGAGCTTGATGTTCTTCGTCTGCGGCAGCAGCGAGGCAAGAAAGACCAGCGGCGAGGTGATTGGCTCGGTGGTCGCCGACATGTGCTCACCCACCCAGGCTTCCTCAAAGCCCAGTTCATCTGCATAGATGATCTTCTGTGTGTTTTCCTTCACGACATCGGCGAGCGCCCGCGTCGCGGGATGCAGCGGCATATGAAACAGTCCAATTTTCATGTTATTCCTCCCTTAGGGTTGGTCAGGTCAGTCAGCACCCTTGCGGGCGGTTTTGGGAACTCATCAGGCGGCGTCGGGCCTGATCGAAATACGACCGGCGTTCAGCCATACGAGCGGAACGGGGGAATGCCCGACGGCACTGGCCAGAACGACATCATCAACCTGGCCGAAGAAAACAGTGTGCGTACCGAAATCATGTGCAGCGACGACCGTGCATAAATGCGACGCAAGAGCGCCGCGCAGGACAGGAAGACCGTGCAGCCCCGCCGACCAGTCGTCGGTTGCGAAGCGCACCTCACGCATGTCGCTGCGCGAAAATCGTTCGAGAATATCGCCGTGGCTATCGGCCATGAGGTTCAGACAGAACCGGCCACTTTCCGATATGACGGGGTGAATCGACGCTGTCCGGTTGACGGCCACCATCATCGATGGGGGATCCATCGACAATGACGTGGCGCTGGTCACAGCCATTCCGTGCCGGCTCCCCGAACTGTCGCGGGTCGTCAGCAGGGAAATGCTGGCAGCAGCAAGGCGCATGCTGGCCCGGAAGCGGTCCGTCAGGGCCTGTCCTACATTTACTTCATCGACCATAAATCTCAGGCCTCCCTCACAGCGGATGCCGGCGCATCAAGCAATGCTTGACATCGACACCCTCAAGCTCCTCAATCCAATGAATATCAATTACTTAAGCGCTGTATACTGGACCGTTTGCGCCAGTACCGGAGCGCCGGATGTCTCATGAGAGACAATTGCCAGCCAATGAAGAGACCATTTACTTCTCTTCATCTGCCGTCGGCCGCACTTTCGAGATGCAAGTCTTCGAAAGCGCCGCAGCAGAATGCCTGACCCTTCGGTCAGGCAATCAAAGGGAGGAGGAACCCCATGAAAGCACTGCGCTTCCACGCAGCCAAAGATCTGCGCATTGAGGCCATTCCAGAGCCGGAAGAACCCGGCCCCGACGAGGTCGTAATCCGCAATCGCTATGTCGGCATCTGCGGTACGGATCTGCACGAATATGCCTATGGACCGATCTTTGTTCCAAAAGATCCACACCCAGTGACCGGAGTGTTCGGCCCTCAGGTGTTGGGGCATGAATTCGGTGGTTTGGTAACTAAGGTCGGGAGTGCTGTAACCCACGTTGCAGTTGGTGACCGTGTCTCGGTCCAGCCCTTCATTACCCCTCGCAGCGGCGACTATTACATTGATCGGGGCGAGTTCAACCTCTCGGATACCATGGCCCTGGCGGGTCTCAGTTGGGTCGGCGGTGGAATGGCGGAATCCTGCCTTCTGAAAGGTTACAACGTTTACAAGGTGCCCGAGAGCCTGTCGGATACGGATGCTGCACTCGTCGAGCCGACAGCAGTCGCTGTTTACGCCTGCGAACGCGGGAGCGTGAAGGCTGGGGATTCCGTCCTTGTGACAGGTGCAGGTCCGATCGGCCTTTTGACCCTGCTTGCTGCGCGTGCTGCCGGGGCCGCGCAGCTCTTCGTTTCCGATCCGAACGACACTCGCCTTGAGATTGCCAAGAACATCCTGCCCGATCTCGTGACGATCAATCCCAAAGAGCAGAATGTCGGCGACATCGTGCGTGCAGTCACCGAAGGAAATGTTGGCGTCGATGTTGCTCTGGAGTGCGTGGGCAACACGCTCGCCTTGCAGGCTTGTGTCGACGCAGTTCGCAAGCGTGGCATCGTCGTCCAGGTCGGCCTGCACTCTGGCGAGGCACCCGTGAACTGGTTTAACGTGGTCTACAAGGATATCGACATTCGTGGGTCCTGGGCATATCCGAGCCAGATCTGGCCGCGTGTTATGCGCCTGCTGGCCTCGGGACAGATCCCGGCATACAAGGTCGTGACCCGGACGGTTACACTCGATACTGCAATCCAGGACGGTTTCGATGTGCTACTCGATCCCGCCGGACCTCATCTGAAGATTTTGATCGACCTTCAACCGTAACCGGTATCGAGGCGGCTGTACTGATACGGCAAGGGCCGGATTGCAGCGATATGCAGTCCGGCTCTGTCATTTTTATGCATGCTACAACACCGACAGCGGCCCCAAGCAGCTTCCGTTTTAGGACGTCTGTTGGCACCTTGGACAGAGGTATGCTCTGTTCTTCAGTCATGGACCGGGTAGAAACGACGGCAACCTTGATCGGCTTTCGACGCGGCGTGGAGCTGATAGTCCCGTTCGCATCCAAATCGGCACAGGTGGGTGAAGCTTTCAGAGAACGGGCCGGGTCATCATCGACACAAACTTGGTGCTGAGATAGGCGTCGAAGGTCTCTGAACCGCCCTCTGTACCATATCCGCTGTCTCCGATCCCGCCGAAGGGCGTTTCGGGCAGGGCAAGGCCGAAGTGGTTCACACTTACCATGCCCGCGTGCAAGCCAATTGCCGATCGCTCAGCGCGTTCGAGAGAGTTGGTAAAGATATAAGAAGCCAAGCCTACCGGTAGGCTGTTGGCTCGCGTCAAGCCGTCATCAATATCATTGAAGGGCGATACGACCGCGATAGGACCAAAGGGCTCGTCGCGCATCAGAGCAATGTCATCGCCCTCGGTTGTAACGATGGTCGGTGCGAAAAAAGTTCCGACGTTACCGATCCGGTTGCCGCCCGTCACCACTTTCGCCCCGCCCACAACGGCATCAGCCACAAGCGACTCCATTGCCGCTACGCGTCCCGGGTGACATAGCGGCCCCATCTGTACGCCGGGTTCCAACCCGTTTCCCACCGTCACCTCAGCGAAAGCTTCAGCCAACGCGACAACAAAGCGATCATAGCCACGCTTTTGGATATAAAATCGTGTCGGAGAGATACAAACCTGTCCTGCATTACGTAGCTTGTTCACTGCCAGAGCACGGGCTGCGGCCTCGGGGTCGGCATCGTCGAAGACGAGTACCGGTGCGTGACCGCCGAGTTCCATCGTCAGTCGTTTCATGTGTCTGCCCGCTAATTCCGCCAGATGCTTACCCACCGGGACAGACCCGGTAAAGCTGAGCTTTTTGACCTCCGGTCGCGCCAAAAGCGTTTGTGAGATCAGGTTGGAATCCCCCCAAAGCACGTTCAAACATCCGTCCGGCAACCCTGCCTCGCGGAGAAGGTTCGACATCGCCATGATGGACGACGGCGTCTCGGCTGCCGCCTTCAGGATCACGGTGCACCCCGCGGCAAGGGCCGCCGCGATCTTGCGTACAGCCTGACTCATCGGAAAATTCCACGGCGAAATCGCGAGGCAGACGCCTAGCGGCTCGCGCAGAACCTGCTGCTGCACACCAACAGCGCGGGCAGGAATGATGCGCCCGTAAACTCGACGGCCTTCCTCGGCATGCCAGTCGACATGATCGGCGCTAGATCGGATCTCGGCCAGCGCTTCGGCCAATGGCTTGCCCATGTCGCGTGTCAGATTGATCGCAATAGCTTCGGCATTTGCCCGCAGCAAATCGGCGAACCGCCGAAGGATGGCACTGCGCTCATATGCTGACATCGAACGCCAAACAGTGAAGGCTGTCTGGGCCGCGCTGACGACCATATCCAGGTCTTCAGGGGTCGCCGAAGGGATCATCTCCAGTTGCTCTTCGGTTGCGGGGTTGACGACGGGCTTGGCATCGCGCTCCTCCGCGCCGATTCGCCGTGCACCAATTACGAGTTCGATTCGAGGATACTCGGTTGAAAGCATCTCATGTCCTCCACTTATGCCGAACCGAACCCAGGATGCATTGTGGATTGCCAGTGCCAGCTTGATCCAAGGTTCCGATATATTTCTGATGGCTATGGAGTTTCTTTATTCCTGCGACAACTGTATTATGTGCGACAAACCATATCCGATTTACTGGCTCACATGTGTCAGATCCAATCGGGTCGTTGAGAAAGGGCGATGTCACCTTTCGCGTCGGAGAACCGGCAGACTCCGAAAGTACGCAGCTTCATCGACCTTTTCGCAAGTATTTCCAGCTGCAATCTGGAACACAGGACGCTGACGATTGCGAGCGTAGTAGCAGGTATAATTTGGGCCAAAGGGCTAATGCTTATTGCTTTTGGGAAGTTTCTATCCCTCAACTGCTTGCGCGGCCTTTTGAAGCGATGCCCGCATCACGATTCTGTGTCCTGGCAAGATGATCTTCAAATAGGCCCGACCTAACAGGTTGTGGCAGCTCACGATCGTTGTTGCGACAATCTCTGGAGATAGGCCTGGGCGTTGTCGCACCAACAATGATACGCGAAAGTCGAGATGCCGATCACGTTCGCCCATAATGATCTCGTCATCCGATCTCGAAAGAACTGGCATGAAACCGATAACGTCCGCATTTCGATCCACGAGACGAATGCCAACCTCCTGGTAGGATTTAATCCCAAACATACTCATGATGCGGTCGCGAAATTTCAAGGCCAGACGGAACCATGTCGAGGGGTTACTGACTGCGCCTCTTGCCATGCGATCGATGTCAAGCGAGGCGTTTCCAGACAAATTTATCGCATAGGCATCTATGAAGGTTGCGGTTGAATAGAGATCGACAAGCCTGCTTTCACGGGGAGGCTCAACGATCCGAACGGCATCTCGCTCATATGATCGACGATTCGACACAATGCTCAACATCTCGATGATCTAGGAAAATCTGCGTGCCAGCGCACAGCCCAGTCCGATCACTGTCGAGGCCACAAGAGCAATCGCCACCCGTTCAGCATCGAGTGGGACGAACAGACCCAGCAACGACATTGAGGCGCTGCTCGCCAGCATTTGCAGGGCACCTGCCAAGCTGGTGGCAGTCGCAGCGAGCCCTTGCTCTGCGAATGCAATATCGTTGATTGCGGCAGGACCGATCAACCCCGCACCCGTGCCGATCAGCATGACGGGAAGCAAGATTGCGAGTGGCGATTGAATACCAGCCAGTGCGAGAATAAGTGTCAGAAACGCACCCGCTATGGCGAAGGCTGCGCCCCAAAGGACCGCATCTCCGCCCCGCTGCACACGTTTTACCATCTGCGTTCCAGCGACAATCGAGAGCGCGATCAGAACGAGACTGAAACCGGCCAAGGTCGGGGACATGCCGCTGTGGCTGAACAGAAAAGGGGCTGCACCGAGAAACATATAAAGGCTGGTCGCGGATGTCATGAACACGACCGTCGTGAACACGAACATTTTGCTTTTTGCCAATCTGGCGTACCCAGCGATGATGCCGACCGGGTTGGCTGACGTATCCCGTGCGGGCCGTGTTTCGGGCAGGACGATACGCGCGATCAGGAGAGTAGCAAAACTGATTACGAAGAGGAGACCGGGCACCGCCCGCCAGCTCACGCTATCGGTCAGGATTCCGCCGATCAGTGGGGCAAGAGCCGGCGAGATGGTGACGATGGCCATGAGTGTCGCCTGACGGCTCGCCGCCTCTTTCGGGCCAAACAAGTCTCCCACCATGACGCGGGATGCAACAAGGCCGGCAGCACCTCCCAATGCCTGCACTAGTCGCCCCGTGAGCAGGAATGTAAGCTCATTCGGAAAAGTGCTGAAAACGGCACCTACGCAGTAGAGTGTCAAGCCGACAAGCATGATTGGGCGACGGCCGTAGCGTTCGATAAGAGGGCCTGCGATGAGTTGTCCTGCACCAAGGCCAACAAGATAGATCCCGACAAGCTGCTGAGCTGATGCTTCACCTATTCCAAGCTCTTCCGCCAACACTGGCAGTGCCGGCACCAGCATGTGGATGGCCATCGTACCCATGGCGGAAACTGCCGCGAGGGTCAGCACGCTGGCACGTTCTCTGGTGGAAGTCGAAGATTTGCTCATACGATTACAAGAATGCTCCGCTAGGCAAGGTATCCTCCAACATCGATGGAGAATGCGAGGTGTCGCGCCATCAGACGACAGTTTGTGCGCATAGATACGCACTGGTGCGACATTAAGCTAGTGAACGTTAGTCCTTTCCGGTATGAACAACATTCATGAGAAACATTGACCTGAACCTGCTTCTGGTATTCGACGCCTTGCTTCAGCACAGAAGCGTGACAAAGGTTGCCAGGCATCTGAATCTTACGCAGTCGGCTGTGAGCCACGCTCTGCGCCGCCTCCGCGAGACCTTGGAAGACCCGCTGTTCGTCCGGTCCGGTAACACGTTGCATTTGACACCTCGGGCCAAGCAGATGGCTCCCGGCATTCACGACGGGTTGGCACGCATACGCGCGACGATGATTGCAACAGAGTTCAATCCTACCACCGCCAAGCGCATGTTCACGGTGGCAGCCGGTTCTTATTTTTGCTCTCTGGTGATCCCTAAACTCGTTTCCCACGTGCGAGAGACAGCACCTGGAATCCGGTTTCGGATCGTTCCCGTAAGCTCCGATCTCATGGATGCTTTGAGCAAGGGTAGTATCGATTTGGCGTTGGGGGGGTTTGAACGCGTGCCCAATGAGCTGTCAATGGAAGTGCTGTTTCGTGAAGAACTGGTCTGGGTGGCTTCTCGGCATCGGAATGCGAAAGGGCAGAAGTTGACACCGGAGACAATCGTGCGTGCGCAGTACCTTTCGGCGATGCCTCGGTTTATCTTTGAAATGAACTACGGCGATGCCTCCGACCGCACTATGACCGGAACCTTGCAACAATCGAGTACAAAAGGAGAGTTCAGCCGAGGCGGACCACTTGAGGCCGTTGTGTATGACGGACTGACTGCGGCAGCGCTGGTGTCACAAACGGATATGATCGCGCTGATTCCCAGACGTCTTGCAGAGTGGGAGCGGGACCACCTGGAACTTGAAATCCTTTCTGCTGACAGTGACGCGCCAACCGTCGATGCCGCCGTTCTGACACATAAAAGAGCCGAGTCCGATCCAGGGTTAAATTGGCTCCGGTCAGAACTGGTCTCCCTCTATCGTGCGTAGTGGACGAAGCGGCCTTTGCAGAGCCATGATTTCCCGACATCGATGTACCTCGGCCGGGCCATCAATCACGTAGATCATTCATAATCGTCGGGGTCGCCCGACGAAGCAGGTGGAAACGAACGCAACAGCAGGTCGACGCAGGACGACAGGTAGGTATCGAGCGCTCGCTCATCCCTGCCCGGTTGCAGAGACAGAAGAGCGCGCATGTGTTCGTTACCGCGAACCATAGCCAGAAACTGTTCTGCCGCCATTGCTGGAGACGGAATGGCCAGAACGCCCTGGTCGCAATAGCGTTGCAGAAGGGAGGCGACCTGCCGGACTGCTGCTTCCGGTCCGCTGTTGAGGAAGGCCATTGCGGCGGGGCGATCTCGTGCGTGCGGTTGGCAGAGCAGATGTATCTGCTGGATCGTCGCAGGTGCGGTGATCGCTTTCAGGTAGTGCTTCGCGACGACAAGAAGCACCTCCTTTGGGCCTGCATCCTCAGCAAACTGCTCCGCCTGTGGTAGGCCACCGATCAGCAGGCTGTTCCGCACCTCCTGGAACAGAGCCGTCTTTGACGCGAAATATTGATAGAGCGTCATTTTCGATGTGCCGGCGCGGCTGGCAATACGCTCGACACGCGCTCCATCGAGTCCTTCATCCAGAAATTCAGCTTGCGCGGCCTCAAGAATCCGCACCCGCAACCCCGGATCCCGCGGGCGCCCACGGCTGCGGCCCGGCGGCTTGGTGGATGTTTCCGACATGCCATTCCTATTT
Source organism: Pararhizobium sp. (assembly GCA_031556925.1). Lineage (GTDB taxonomy): Bacteria > Pseudomonadota > Alphaproteobacteria > Rhizobiales > Rhizobiaceae > Pararhizobium. The sequence goes on along the minus strand of JAVBSF010000371.1, from coordinate 28,379 downwards.
ACTTTACCAGTGAGTTCTGAAAATACAGTAGCCTGCATCTTTCAGCAACTCTCCCGTCCGATCACTATGAAAAGAGGGACAGTCTCTCGGAACATCCCTATGAAAAACCTTACCGGCGCGCTTCGTGATCCACATGTCCGGGGAACCGCCTTTCGACTGACGCTGGCTGCTATGGTCGCAATGGTGGTTGCGACCGGGCTTGGACTGCAAAATCCCTGGTGGGCGGCGATGGCCACGTGGATGATCGGCCAGCCGCCCCGTGGATTGCTACTGGAACGAAGCGCTGCGCAGCTGGCAGGAACGCTTTTGGGTGGAGCCGCCGGTGTAGTGATCATGCAAACGGGCGGTATCAATACCGAACTCGCGTGCCTCGCACTCTGGCTGGCAATCTGTTGCGGGCTGGCCAACGCCATGAGACATCAACGCGCTTACGGAGCGGCGTTGGCTGGCCTGACAGCCAGCGTTGTCGTGACCCTGACAACAGCGACCGGAATCGAGCCCACAGACTTTGCCCTTGCCCGTATCGGCGACACGCTGATCGGTATTGGAGCGTCACTCACGGTCGGCTTCATGCTTCAATCCTACACACGATCCGAAAGCCTGGCTGTACGCACAGCAGCGGTTTTGAGCGATGGCCTGCGCCTGATCGCCATGGCGCTGCAAGAACATCAGACCGAACTGGTGAGCCGAGAGGCAAGCTTCCTCTCGACCCTTGCTTCGATCTCAGCAGGTGCGGAGGATGCGGCGGCCGGATCGTATAAAGCTCGGCGTAGATTGCGACCGCTGAACAGAATGTTCGCCTCGCTGCTTGATCTGATTGTCGTAGCTCGAATGATCCGAAAGGCGTCTGAAAACGGGCTGGGCACGAAGCAAGCAGATCTGCCAGCTCTGTGCTCCGAACTGAGGTGTGCGGCAAAGCTGTTGGAAGAGACAGGCGACTTTCATTCCGAGCCTATACTCGACCTGGTTAAACAGATTGCAGCAAATTATCCGGTGCTAGCACCTATTCTGGAAAGCTTTGCCGCCGAAATAGCAGAGGTTTCCCGATGCCGCGAAGCACTCACGCATTCGCCTCACCGTGTACCTGCCGTACGCATGCGTCCTCATCCAGACATGACCGGGCTTTGGCGCGCGATGGCACGCGGCTTTCTGGCTATTGCGACATCCTCGCTTATCTGGATCGTGACCGGTTGGGAAGCAGGACGCTTTCTCGTGCTTGGCGCGTCGATTTTCACCGTATTGTTCGCAACCCTGGATCAACCCCTTCCTTTGGTTCGTCAGGGACTGATTGGCGGAGCCGTCGCAGCGCTAGTGGCCGTTGGCTGGCGTCTGGGCATTGTTCCTCTCGCGGGGTTTTCATGGATATCACTCTTGCTGACACTGCCCCTATTCTGCGTTGCCTCCATGTTGCAGGCGAGCCGGATGACGATCTTCGCGGGACTTACGTTCAATATGTTCTTTGCGGTGATGGCCAGGCCAGTGGACATGCTCCCCTCCTCTCCACTTGCGGTAGCGTCTGGTGCCGCCATGCTGATCGCGGGCGTAATAGTCAGCGACTTTTTCTATCGTTGGGTCTTGCCGATGGACGTTGATCGCCGTCGCGGCCACGTAGAATCTTCGATCAGACGGGAGGTCGCATCCATTGCCCTGCGCGCGGGGAGCCCTTGGGCAGAACGTCATCTAGCACGCCTGCGCTATCTGGTTCTGGAAATGATATTTCGAGCAAGAATGGATGCGGAATTGATTTCAGGTGCCGTCGCAGCCCTATCACTGGGGCATATAGCGATGCGGTTTGGGCAGATCGTTCACGAAGGTCGCCCGTTTAACACCGGCAACGAATTAGCCAGAGATTGCCTGAGAATATTGATTAACCCAATTTCAAATCCGATTGCCTGCGGCAAAGAAATCCTAGCAAATGAGGGAGTCACATCCCCCGAAACCATGGCGCCAGCCGTTCGGCTGGCACATCTCATGGGAAGAGAATTAATCGATCATCCAAGGATTTTCACCACCAGGAGCCGTGATTAATCAGATGGCAGCGAGGCCATTTTTCCTGGCGATCCTGAAGCAGGAGGCCGTAGCCCGCGCCCGAGCTACGGCCTCTTTCATTGACCTGCGCCGGTCAACAGAACCGGCTTGATCGTCGCACCGCTTTTCATGTCAGCAATGGCTTCATTGATCTGGTCGAGCCGATAATGGCGCTCAAGCTTGTCGATGGGAAAACGTCCCTGACGAAACAGCTCGATCAGTTGCGGAATGAACTGCTTCGGCACGCTGTCGCCTTGCAGAATACCGCGGACGGTGCGCCCGAACAGAATATGGGTCATATCGAAACAGGCTTCCGTGCCGAGCTTTGCGCCGCCAATCAGTCCGCAAATGCCTCGAACCTGCAAGATGTCGACGGCTGCGCGGAACACCTTCGGGTTGGCAGTTGTCTCGATCGAGAATTTCACGCCGTCGGGTGCGATGGCCTTGACGGCACTGACAAGATCGCCGTCAGCCGGATTGACCACATGGGTTGCCCCCAGTTCCATCGCGAGGCGCAGGCGGTCAGGGTTGGTGTCGATCGCGATGATCGTCCCGCATTCGGCAATTCGGCCGGCCATGATTGCGGCCAGGCCGACGGTTCCCGTTCCGGTGACAGCAAGGCTGTCGCCGGGATGCGGTTTCAGCGAGTTGAGCACGGCACCGGCGCCAGTCTGTAACCCGCAACCGAGCGGCGCCAGGACATCGAGCGGCAGATCCGCATCTACGACGATGGCGTTCTCTTCGGTACAAATTGCGTGGCTGGCAAAGGAAGACTGGCAGAAGAACGCTCCACCGATGGGATGGTCCTTGCCATCGGCCCCGGTCATGCTGATCGGCGACGGCACATCCCATGCTTTGCCGGAATAACGAAGCCCGGAGAAGTTCATTTCCATATGATGCCAACAATAGGCGACGTCGCCGGTCTTGCAGCTCGGGCAGTCGCCGCATGACCCGAAGGACATCAGGACGTGATCGCCGGGTTTGATCGAGGTCACATCCGGGCCGACCGCCTCGACCACACCCGCCCCTTCATGGCCCAGCACTGCGGGAAGCGGCATCGGATAGAACTGGTCGCGGCTGTTCAGGTCCGTGTGGCAGATGCCGACGGCGACGACGCGGACCCGCAACTCGTTTGCCACCGGATCGGCCAGAGATAGTTCGCGCATGACGAAAGGCGCACCCTTTTCAGGGGTCAGAGCTGCCGTGATTTTCATGAGTTTCTTTCTCGGAAAATTGCGGACGGAGAGACAACCCCTCCGCCCATGCCCAGATTAAAACGGATATTGCGGGACGGTTTCGTTGACCGTCACCCACTGCCACTGGCTGTATTCGTCCATCACCGAGGGACCGCCAGAGCGAGCACCGTTTCCGGACGCCCCCATGCCCCCGATCGGTCCGAAGACCTCGTGGTTGACGGTCTGATCGTTGATATGCACAATCCCGGTCCTGAGCTGTGCCGCAATCCGCATCGCCCGCGTTTGATTTGTCGTGAAAATCGATGCGACCAGGCCGTATTCGGTGTCGTTGGCCATTGCGATCGCCTCTTCCTCGGTCTTGAAGGTGACGATGGGTGCGACCGGGCCGAAGATCTCTTCCTTGTAGACCGGCATGTCGGTCGTCACATCGACAAGCACGGTCGGTTTGAAGAACAGACCGTCGCGCGATCCGCCAGCCGAGACCGTCGCACCTGCACTGAGGCTGTCCTCGACAAGTTTCTCGACCCTTGCGGCCTGTTTCTCATTGACGATGGGGCCGAGGTGGACCTGTTGCTTGTTTGGATCGCCGACGTGAAGGTTTGCCGCGCGTTGCGCGAGCTTCACTGCATAGTCCTTTGCGACACTTTCATGCACCAGATGACGACCGATGGTGAAGCAGATCTGGCCCTGATGGAAGAACGAACCGAAGGCGGTGGCGGATGTGGCTGCGTCCAGATCGGCGTCATCGAAGACGATCGCTGCGTTGTTGCCACCAAGTTCGAGGGCGACCTTCTTCAATGTCTTGCCCGCGTTTTCAGCGACCTTGCGCCCCGCGACCGTCGAGCCGGTAAACGAGATCATATTGATGTTCTCGTCGAGCGTCAGAGCTTCCCCGGCCTCGGCGCCGCCGGGAACGACAGTGAACACACCCGCCGGCACGCCCGCCATTTCGAACAGTCGCGCCAGCGCATAGCCGCCGCAAACCGGGCTTTGCAGATCGGGCTTCAGCACCACGGCATTGCCCATGGCGAGCGCGGGAAGGACGACGCGCGCTGCCAGAATGAACGGTGAGTTCCAAGGTGTGATGACCCCGACAACGCCGAGAGGAACGCGGCGGGCATAGCTTGCACGGGTCAGGGACGACGAGAGAATGTGACCGACCGGCTGGCCGGTGAGACCTGCGATCTCGATAGCCTCGCGGGCCGAGGTCATGATTTCGAAAGGCGCCTTGGGCGGGATGGAGCCGGTTTCGCGGATGATCCAGCCGCCGACTTCTTCGGCATGCTGCTCGCAAAGAGCGGCAAACCTGCGCAGAATGTCACCCCTTGCAACAGGCGTCAGTGCGGCCCAGGCCGGCTGTGCGGCTTTGGCCGCAGCCGCAGCTTTGGCGACATCAGCGGCTGACCCGGCAACAGAGGTGAAGATTTCCTCTCCGGTCGCCTTGTCCGTCACCGGAATGATAACGCCGGACGCGGCCTCATAGGTTCCGGTAAAGATGGTGCCTGCCATTTCGGCGGTGATCACCGGACCGGGGAATGTTTGATGTTCTGGCATATTTCCTCCTGCTACTGGGGTGTCAAAGTCTGCGCCGGCGCGTCGGGAACAGTTCCCATCCGGTGCGGGCGTGGATCAGTCCCCAGATTCCTCCGGGGGCAAACAGCATGACTGCGATGGCGACGGCACCGAGGAGGACGAGGTAGATCGGCCCAAATCCTGCCAGAAGCGCTCGCAAGACGAAGAAGATGATCGTGCCGATGAAAGGTCCTTCGATCTTTCCGCTACCGCCGATAATCACGATGAAAAGTACGTAGGCCGTCCAGTCGAGCACACTGAAGGCGGCATCGGGCGTCATACGCAGCTTCATGACGAAAATCAGCGCTCCGACCAGCGCGGTGGCAAATCCGACAGCGATGTAGGTCGCCCGCTTGATCCGCAACGTGTCGACCCCCAGAGATTCGGCAGCGCGCTCATTGTCGCGGACCGCGACAAGGGCAAGGCCGTAGCGGGAGCGCAGGAAGATCATGATCGCAGCCAGCGTGACGATTGCGAGCGTGAAGGCGATCGCCAGATAGGCCAGATCCCGTGCCTCCCGCGAGGCGCCGAGGGCGCGAACCACACCCACCGGAAGGCTCGTTCCCGACCCGCCGCCGAGTTGCGGTGTCACCGCAACGGTCAAACGGCAGATTTCGGCGACGACCCATGTACCGATGGCGAAATAGGCTCCCTTCAGTCGGAAGATGAAGAACGACGCGACCGTCGCCGCGATCAGCCCCGCAAAGCCGCCAAGAGCCAGCGCCGGCAAAGTCGGAACGGCAAGGGCAGTCGCCACGTAGACAAAAGCATACCCGCCAAGCCCCACAAATGCCTGCTGTCCGACGGAAACGAGCCCGGCATAGCCTGACAGGAGGTTCCAGAGTTGGGCCAGCGTCAGATAGATCAGCATATCCGCAGCGAGACGGGGGCTGAAAATCCCGGTGACGGCGGTCAGCGCGACAACGGCGATGAGCGGTGTTGCGATCCCGGCCATCATCGAGACCGGCGCGAACGCTGTAGTTTGGTTGGAGACATACGCCATCAGTGACTGACTTTCGGAAAGAGACCGTTGGGCCGGATCAGGAGGACGATCAGGAAGACGATATGGCCGACGAGCATCTGGATACCGGGATCGATCCTCGCTCCGATCGTCTGCGCCAGGCCGAGCACCACGCCACCGGCGAGCGCCCCCCAGAAACTGCCCAGGCCGCCGATGATGACGACTTCGAAAGCGATCAGCAGCCGGGCCGGACCCAGCATCGGATCGAAGTTGGTCCGCACGGCCATCAATACGCCTGCCAGTGCAATCACGGCGAAAGCCAAGGCCGACGCCTTCGCATAGATATGCCGGTTATCGACGCCCATCAGGCGCACGGTGCGGGGATCGTCGGAGGTTGCGCGCAGCACGAAGCCGATGCGTGTGCGATAGAACAGCCATTGTAAGCCAGCGATCACGGCCACCGCGACAAGGAAGACCAGCACCGGATAGATGCCGATGGTCGTTCCGCCGAGCGAAAAGCTCGCCGTTTCGATGCTGCCGGCCTGGAGCTTGCGGGTGTCGCCGGAAAAGATCTGGAGCAGACCATTCTGCAAAAGGATCGAGAGGCCGAAGGTTACAAGGAGCGGCGCCATCGGATCTGAGGAAATGACCCGGTTCAGCACGAAGCGTTGAAGCGCGTAGCCCATCGCCATCATGATAGGTACGACGACAACCAGTGTCACGAACGGGTTCATCGGTACGACGCCGATGACGGTGAACGCGAGAAAGCCGGCGACGACGATAAAGTCGCCATGCGCCAGATTGACCATGCGCATGACACCGAACACCAGCGCCAGCCCGGAGGCGAACAGCGCATAAAGTCCTCCAAGCATCATGGCCTGGACGGCCACATCAATGACGATCATGGGTCGCCTCCTCGATGCCGAAATATGCTTCCGTGATGGCCTGACGGTTCAGATCGGCCGGTCGGCCGTCCAGCACCACACGCCCAGAGCGCAGGCAGTAAAGCCGGTCGGCGACGCGCGTGGCCTGGCTGATATCCTGTTCGACAATCACCATCGCCATGCCTTCGGCCCGGATTTCGGCGAGCCTCGCATAGAGTTCGCGCACCACGACGGGCGCGAGGCCAAGACTGATCTCGTCGCAAAGAAGCAGATCGGGGTTCGTCATCAGTGCCCGTCCGATGGCAACCATCTGCTGCTGCCCGCCCGAAAGGGCAGAACCGAGATTACGTCTGCGCTCGGCAATGTTCGGGAAAAGTCCGTAGAGGCGCTCAAGGGTCCATGACCCTTTCCTTCCGGACTGGGCCCCCATCAGCAGGTTTTCCTCTACCGTCAGCGACGGAAACAGCCGCCGCCCTTCCGGGACCAGGGTCAGGCCGCGGCGGACGACGTTTTCCGCCCCTATGCCACCAATCCTGTCGCCTTGGAACAGGATGGTGCCTGACCGCGGTGCCATCAGCCCCGACAGGATTTGCAGCAGCGTTGACTTTCCCGCGCCGTTCGATCCGACGAGGGCGACGCATTCGGATTGATTCACGTGCATGGTCAGATCGAAAAGGGCCTGGAACTCGCCGTAGAAGGCGTTCACATTTTCAACATCGAGCAGAGAGGTCATTGCAGATCCTCCGCATCCGGCTCGACGCCGAGGTAGATCTCGCGCACCTGTGCCGAGTGCATGACCGCGTGGGGCTCGCCGTCGGCCACGATCTTGCCCCTGTCCAGCACGATCAATCGCTGCGCGACGCTGAGGAGCGCATGGACGATATGCTCGATCCATATGACGACCGTGCCCGCGGCATGGATCTCGCGGATGAGGCCGACCAGAGATTGGCACTCCGCGTCGGTCAGTCCTCCGGCGATTTCATCGAGCAGAATGATTTTCGGACGCGTCGCGAGTGCCCGTGCCAGCTCAAGCCGCTTGCGATCGAGCAATGACAGCGAGCCCGCCAGTTGATTGCGCCGATGGTCAAGGCCCGTGCGCTGCAAAACCTCTGTTGCCAGAGCCTCCGGTGATTGCAGGGCGGGTTTGCCGGAAAAGACCGCACCGACCAGAACGTTTTCCAGCACGGTCAATCCGGCGAAGGGGAGCGGAACCTGATAGGTCCGCGCAATCCCCAGATGGCTGCGGCGGCGACTACCTAACTTGGTGACATCATGACCGGCAAAGGAGATGGTGCCGGCGGAAGGTGCGATATCGCCGCTGATCAGGTTGAACAGCGACGTCTTGCCGGCCCCGTTGGGGCCGATTATGCCGATGGCTTCATGGTCAGCGACCGAGAAGGAAATGTTCTCGGCCACCGTGATTGCGCCAAAACTCTTCGAGACCGATTGGAGCGAGAGCATGAAATGTTCCCCCGTACGGTCAGGCGAGCGCCTGCATTTCGCTCGCAACCGGAATGTTGGGGGCGAGCTTGTTCGACGTGATGACGATGTCGTACTTGTTCGCCGTTCCCTCGCGCAGCCGCCATTGCCCGCCGACAAGCGGCGTCTTGGCGACGTTCTTGATACCGGAAGCCGAGAAATCGAGCGGGCCGACGATGGTGTCGAGCTTGCTGGCTGCGATCGCTGCCACAACAGCTTCCGGATTGCCGACGTCCTCGGTGCGCTTCAGAACATCTGTCGCCAGCTCGAAGAGTGCATGGACAAAGCCGATGGGCTGCGTCCACTGGCGGCCGGTCGCCGCGGTATAGTCACCGGCAAGCTTTTCGGCCGACGCCCCGAGAACCGACGAGGTGAAGGGATGCGACGGCGACCACCAGACTTCGGAGGAGAGATTGTGACCAGCGCTTCCGAGCGCCTCGACGGCTGCGGGAAAGAGGATCGCCTTTGCGACGGTAGCGGCCTTGGGGCGAAATCCCTGCTGACGGGCCTGTGTCCAGAACGTCGTGAAATCCGGCGGGATGGGCGCCCCGGTGATCGCTTCGCAGCCGGCAGACTTGAAGGCGGAAATCACCGCACTGAAGTCGTCGGTGAGATTCTGATAGTAGCCGGACGGCGTGACGGTATATCCCCGTTCGGCCAGCAGAGCCGGAGCGCCGGTCTTGCCGTCTCCCCATGCGCGGCCGTCTTCATCATTCGGGAAAATGCCGCCGACCTTCTTCTCTATGCCCAGGGTGTCCCACATATCGGCAAAGACATTCATGATGTCCTCGAAACCCCAGAAGAAGTGGAAGGTAGAGGAAAACCCCTGGTCCGGCGTGCTGCCCCGGCCGAAAATCCACGGCTGCCAGGGAGAGATCGTTGAGATGCAGGGCATGCCGTTGAGTTCACACTGGTCCGAAACCGGATTGACCGTCTCCGGCGCTGCGGCAACGACCACGATGTCGACCTTATCGTTGGCGATGAGTTCGTTCGTCACCTCGGCCGCACGGTTCGGATTGGATTGGGTATCCTTGGTGATGATTTCCAGGGGATATGTTTTCCCGGCGACGGTCAGCCCCTTGGCAAAGGCGGTCCGGATTCCGTCGACGATGAAGGCATCCGCCTCACCGAACAGGGACAATGGACCGGATTGCGGGCTGACATAGCCGATCTTCAGCGTGCGGCCCTGCGCAAGCGCCGGTGCAAATAGTCCACCTGTCATTGTCAAAAGCCCGGCGGTGGCACCGGAACGCAGCAGTTCTCGCCGGGAAATTCCCGTTTCACACTTTCCAATCATGATTGTCCTCCCTAGACGAGGGAAGACTAGACCAGCATGCCGCTGTTCGCCTTTCCGTACAGGCCTAAAGTCGTTGCTTTACAGGCACGGAGATTTCCGGCGGGCGCATCTCGCTCGGCATTTTTCCAAAATGCTGGCGAAACCGCTTTGCGAAATGAGTGCTGTTCTTGAAACCCCAACGGAAGGCGATTTCGGTAATGCTGGTTCCGCGCAGGATCGGACTGGAAAGATCCCGTGCGGCCTGCTCCAGACGCTCGATGATCACATATTCCATCGGCCCGATCCCATGCGCTTCGAACAATTTGTTCAGCGTTCGTCGCGACATTTGCAATTCGGAAGCAATATGGTCAGGAGTCAGTTGAGAATCGCGAAGGCGTGCCTGGACGACAGCGCGGGCGCGGGCGAAACTGACCGTCGCTGAGCGCCCGTCGCTGGCGATGGATCCGGTTGAGGCCTTGCTTGCCCCGGCCGAAAACAAGTCCACAACGCCATCAATCGCAATGGCAAGGTCTTCCTGCCGCATCCGCGGAATACTGTTTGCGCTCGCCTCAAGCGCCGCGGCTGCAATCCGACTGAGTGGCTCACCTGGCGTCAATTGAAAACAGCCGCGGCTTTGCAAAGCGCGCCAGTTGCGACTGACAAGGGAACGCGGCACACGAATAGCGATGTGCTCGAACGGCTCCAGAAATATGAGACGATGGGGAGTTGTCGCGTCGTAAAAGAAAAAATCCCCGGGTAGGATCGTAAACTCCCGCTGGTCGATCTCGACTCCCATGCGGCCTATTTGCTGCAAGAAGAGCATGAAGAAATCACCGCCGGTACGTCTTATCCGAGCCGGATCGCGGGTCGCAACGTGACGTGACCCGCGCAATGTTGCGAGCCCACATTCACCGCCGGCGACAACCGAAAAAGAACCGGCGAAATTCTGATTGCGATCCAGCTTGCAATCGACCTCGACCAGGTTTTCAGCAACCGCCGCGCGCCATTGATCGATTTCATCACGTCCGTCTAGTGCTCGCGTATCGAATTCTCTGAGCATGCCATCCTCCCAGTGACAGTTCCAGAAAGTTACTCAACCCGGTGTCTAACTGCCCTCGACAGAGGGTGCATCGCTCGCACCCGGGCATTCATCACCCTCATCGATTGGCTGGATGTCCAGCATGCGGTTGAGTAAGGTCACGAAGTTCTGCTTTTCGTCCTCTGCGAGTCGACCAAGAATATCGTCCTGAAGGGCGACCACAAAAGGCATCACCTCTTCAAGAGTTTCCCTGCCCCTGGACGTTGGCATCAGCACACGGGCACGGCGATCAGCAGTTGAAATTGTACGGCTTATGAGGCCTTTCGCCTCAAGACGATCAATGACGCCGACGATCGTGGCCCGATCATAGGCGACGATATCTGCAAGGGCTGCCTGCCCCAATCCCGGAAACTTGCAGATCACGCAGAGAGCCGCGAACTGAACCGAGGTGATATCATATCCCAGTTCGTTCATTCGCTCTGTGAAGACTGCCGTCGACTGCTGGTGGGCACGCCGGAGCAGGTAGCCTGGCATCATAAGGATTGCTAGCATCCTGCGCTCGCGGGGGGATTTCGATGTTTCATGCATATGACGTCCATCAATACAGGAACACACATCATTTGTATACGCACCAACACTTTCCCGTTCTCTCGCGTGGCAAGATCTTGTCGAAGATGGCACAGGCAGGCTCGCCTTGTGGGCGGCGACCGTGTACCGGAGCTGTTCATTTGGCGATCATCGGGCATAGTGGTACAGCTGTAGCAATTCGTCGGACATAATCCGTTTCACGAAATCAGTCCTGCTTCCAGACTGGCCTGCGAAGGTCGAAGAGATCGCGGGTGTAAGTGTAGGCGGATGGTCCGTGCATCCGCCCCACCAGATCGAGTGCAGAAGCGTCGACATGCGGGCGATCACCATCGCCCAGAATATCCGGATGAAAATGTGCGGCGATAACCTGCCCGATCACCAGATCCTGGGCCGGACCGGTCTCGATCATCTGTTGAAGGCGACATTCGTACGCCACAGGTGAACGCGAAATACGTGGCGGCACGACCATAGTGCTCGACACAGTTTCCATATCGGCAAGATCGAGTTCGTCGACGTCGGCTGGGGCGTCGATGCTGGTCAGGTTCATCGCCTCGGCCAGCCCTGCCGGCACCAGGTTCACGACGAATTCGCCGGTGTCGCGAATATTGCGTGCGGTGTCCTTCAGTCGAGAAAGTCGCCGCATCACCCCAAGTGCAACGATCGGCGGGTTCTGACCGAACATATTGAAGAATGAGAAAGGGGCAGCATTTCGTTGCCCCTCCTTTGACACGGTGACAACCCATGCGACAGGTCTGGGAATGATTGATGAGGCCATCAATCTGTAACATTCCTCACCACTCATCGCGGTAAAGTCGAAACTGCGGAAATTCGTATCACTCACAGGGCATGATCTCGCAATATACTGGTCTGCTTTGTACCGCTGCGGATGCCGGGCCAAGGCAGCAACCATCTGACAACTCGTATGTCCGGCCATGCGAGAGCAGAACAGATAGCCCGCCCTCGCCCGCAGACAGGGATCAGGCACGGGCCTCCTGATCCTGGTCCACTCCGGCATACTGTCCCCCCATGATGAACACAACGATTGCGGCCAGCAATGCCGGGATTGTCAGCATGAGGAATATGCCGTGAATACCCCATCCCTGCCCGACCAGCGCCCCCCCGATCAGGGAGCCGAAGATCGATCCGACGCGACCAGCACCGAGTGCCCATGCGACACCAGTTGCTCTGCTTGCCGTCGGGTAGAAACCAGCGGCAAGTGCGTTCGCACCGACCTGGGCACCGCTGATGCAGAAGCCGATGCCAACAACCAGAAGAGCAAGGATGGTAAAATTCGCATAGGCAAAGGCAATTGCAAGAATGCAGAGTGCCCCGGCGAAATAGGTAACAGAGAGCACACGATACGCATTGCCCCGATCCATCCAGTAGCCGAGAAGAATGGCCCCAATAGTACCGCCGACCTGGAACAGAGCGGTTAGCAGAGCCGCCTGGCTGAGGTCGCGCCCGGTATCTTTTAGAATGAGCGGAAGCCAGTTGGTCAAAAGATAGATGATCAACATGCTCATGAAGAACGCCAGCCACAGCAGAACCGTGCCTGCACGCCGGCCAGGAAGGAAGATCAGCCGAACCGGGGAAGATGATGCCTCCGTGGCCTCTTCACGGTCGATCTGAAAACCTGCCGCGCCAGCCGGAAGCGGGGCGATCCGTGTCAGGATGTCGGTAACTCTCCTGTCACTTCCACCTTTCAGCAGAAGGAAGCGCGCGGACTCTGGCAACCAAAGCCCCAGCAAGGGGACCACGAGCAGCGGAAGCACCCCGCCGATAATCAGCAGCATGCGCCAGCCATAGGCGGGCACGACATGCGCAGACACAATGCCGCCAAGCGCCGAGCCCAAGGTGAACCCGCAGAACATCGTCGTCACCAGGACGGAGCGGCGGCGCTGCGGACAAAATTCGGACATCAATGTCACGGCATTGGGCATTGCGCCGCCGAGCCCGACGCCGGTCAGGAACCGGAGAATCGTGAGGCTCGGCACCGAGTTTGACCAGGCTGAAGCCAGACTGAATACGCCAAACACCAGTGTCGACATCATCAGGATGCGCTTGCGCCCGAAACGGTCTGCGAGCGGACCAGAGCAAAAGGCGCCAAGGGTCAACCCAAGTAAGGCTGCAACGAGAACCGGGCTCAAGGCGGCCGGCGTCAAGCCCCAGTCCGTGCGCAGCGCAGGCGCGATAAATCCGATCGCGGCGGTGTCGAAACCGTCCAACGCGACGACGAGAAAACACAGAGCCAGTATCAACCACTGATAGGCGGACACGTTCTGCTGGTCGATGAACTTGCGCACATCGATGAGATTTGCGGATGGTGTGTTTGACATGGTGTCCGGCTCACCCAAATTTCGCTTGATGGGGGGCCACCGGAGCCGCTGCGAGCAGCTCGTCTGGACTCTCGTATTGCTTCATTTCATTTCCTCCCTTGTTCATGGTGAATGCGTCCGCCTCCTCTCGGATTTGCTTTCAACCGCCGGCCATGTCAGCCGTCGGCGTCAGGCTGACGGGATGGTTGCGCGTCAGCGAAGGCAGGCAGCCTGTCGCAAGCCTCGGCTACGGCGCGAATGCGTGGCATCGCACTCAGGTCCGCACCGAAACGGCTCGCTGAAAAGACCTGCGGAACGAGGCAGATGTCAGCGAGCGTTGGTTCTTCACCGAAGCAGAAGGTTGATGGCGCGCGACGCGCGAGCAGCGCTTCGCAAGCGCTCAGACCATCAATGATCCAGCGCTGGCACCAGGCATCGAGTGCGGCCTGGTCGGCACCGAAATTCGCCTTCAGATAGTCCAGCACCCGCAGGTTCTGAAGCGGGTGAATATCGCAGGCGATGGCCAGGGCGAAGGCACGGACCTCGGCACGCAGATTTGCATCCGCGGGCAGGAGTTTCGGCCCGGGCTGCGTTTCGTCCAGCCATTCGATGATGGCGAGCGATTGCGTCAGGGTGAAGTCACCATCCTCGAGCGTCGGGACCAGCGCCTGAGGGTTCTTCGCCCGATAGTCCGGAGATTTCTGCTGGCCGCCATCCTTGCGCAAGTGCACCGATACGAAATCGTGCTCGATGCCCTTGAGATTGAAGGCGATACGGCATCTGTAAGCCGAAGAGCTGCGGAAGTAACCGTAGAAGAGCATTATTCCGCCGCTCCGATCTTGAGCGTCACAGGCTCCAGCCCGTCGATGCCACCGGTAATCACATCGCCCGCGACAACTGCCCCAACGCCTGCCGGTGTGCCGGTCATGATCAGATCGCCCGGCGCAAGGTGATAGAACCGCGACAGGTGGCTGACGATTTCCTCGACCTTCCAGATCAGATCGCTCAGATGGGCGCTTTGCCTGGTTTCGCCGTTGACTTCCAGATGGATCGCCTGAGGCCCGATGGCCGCAAATTCGGCCGCTTTGGTAATGGGCGCGAAAACGGCCGATTGCTCGACGTCCTTGCCGAGATCCCAAGGGCGCTGCTTTGCGCGGGCCTCAAGCTGGATGTCACGGCGCGTCATGTCGAGGCCGCACGCATATCCGAAGATCGCATCGGAGGCCTGCGCTTTGTCGGCGCGGAATACCGGCTTGCCGATCGCGATCACCAACTCCATCTCGTAGTGGAAATTCGCGGTTTCGGGCGGATAGGCAACCGTGGTGTCGCTCGCCTGCGTCGTCAACGCCGACTTGGTGAAGTAAAAGGGCGCCTCGCGGTCCACTTCAACGCCCATTTCGGCGGCATGGGCGGCGTAGTTGCGCCCGACGCAGAAGATGCGATGCACCGGGTAGACATCCGCCTCACCCTTGACCGGAACGGTGGGCCAGGCGGGTGAAGAAAAAAGATTAGCCATGTGAAACTCCTTGTCAGTAGGCCGTACGGGGGGCGTTTGCCATCCCTTCGGGCAGATCACGCTCAAGAGCGCCGTTGTTCAAATCGAAGGCGGAAAGCCAGAGCATTCGCGAGCGTTCGTCCACGCAGGCGCGGATGGGGCGCGATACGCCGTCTGGACCGGGAACCTGCACATCCCAGGACGGGCCGGGCAGATCGCGCCAGACCACGTCGAGATGCACTGCCGAATGATCGACGAGGTAGCGCAGCGCGCGGGCAGGCAATGTCGCACCCAGCTCGATATCCTCGTAGACCGCCCATTCCGGCGTGCGATGAACGGGAATGGGCGTGCCCGCGGTGGCAGCCTCGGCCTGTCGGGCGAACGCTCTCGCCTGATAGGCCACGGCACAGATCAGATGCGCCCGGCTCCACCCCACAATGCGCGAAGGCTCGTAGAGTGCCGCATCGCGCAGCTCGTTCACCTTGCGGGCGAAATACGCGGTTCCGCGCCGCATGAGAGAAAGTGCCGCGGCAGGTGCTTCGGGGGCATCATAACGAGCGCCCGATCCCTGGCGTAAACGCAGCTCCTCGCGCGCCTGGTCGAGCGAAGTCATGCTTCGCTCGTCTCGACCATCGTTCGTGCGAAATTCAGCCGCTCCATGATCGGCGCATCCGAAAAGCGGAACAGGTCGAAGGGTGTTTCAGCTTCGAGCGACCAGGAGATCCACGAGGGGATCACGAAAATATCGCCCTTGTCGACCTTGTGCGTCACGCCGCCCATGACCACCGCACCACGCCCCTCGAACACCTGGAACACCGTCGAGCCGACATCCCGGCGCACCGGCGTTTTCGTGCCGGCCCGCAGACGATGAAACTCGGCACGGATCGTCGGCATCACGTCGCCGCCTGTCGTCGGGTTCACATAGCGGATGGCTGCGTGTCCCTGTTCGACTGTTGCGGGATAACCTTCCTCTTCCAGCAGCAATTGCTGGGTCAGGGCCGCGTCGGTATGCTCCCAGCGATAGGCGCCGATGGGGGACGACACGGTATTCTCCAGGCCCGAGAGCGGACGCAGGCCCGGATGACACCACAGTCGCTCGCCACGCGAGAAATTCGGCGTCGCGTAATCGGTCACGCGCTCGGAACCGAATTCGAAGAAGCCGACATCGTTCTGATAGCTGAACGGAATATCGAGGCCGTCGATCCATGCCATCGGCTGGTCGGTATCGTTGTGGTGGCCGTGGAAATTCCAGCCCGGCGTGAGCAGGAAATCGCCCCGGCTCATGCGCACCGCATCGCCATTCACGACCGTCCACACGCCTTCACCCTCAACGACAAAGCGGAAGGCATTTTGCGAATGACGGTGTTCCGGGGCTGTTTCGCGCGGCCCGAGATACTGAATAGCGCACCACAGAGTGGGTGAAATATAGGCATCCCCGCCCAGGCCCGGGTTGGCCAGTCCGATCGCACGACGCTCGCCCCCGCGACCGACGGGAACAAGCTCACCGGAAGCTTGAGCCAACGGATAGAGGTCGGACCACTTCCACACATGCGCCAACGCCTTGGGGCGCGGATGTCGTGGCATCAGATCGCCGATCTGCGTCCAAAGCGGGTTCAGGTGATTTGCCTTGAAGCTGGCATACAAGTCTCTGAGTGCCGGAGTGTCGTCCGGAACGTTCATGCTGCCCATGAGTAGCCCTCCCTTATCGAGTCGTATGCCCCCGAAACCGGCTCCTTCCGATTAAGGACGTATACATATGATACGCATACAACATATTTGTGATCTGTCAATACAAGCGAGGGGCTCTGCAACCCCGGCAATCACTGCCTGAACAGCTCGTGGCCGTCGCTTTCATGAAAAATGGATTGGAACCGGCGGTCCGCTGATGCCGGACACTGACGCCATCAGGCGTCGCGTGCAGATCTCCGCGACGCACGTTTTCGCATGCCCTGCGAAAACCTCTGCCCCCGGATCAACAATGCCAGCGTGCTCGCCCTCTCGGGCTGATTGCGCAGGGATATTGCTGATGCGAGGGCCAGAGAAATTTCTACCGCGCCCGTTGCCTGATTGGCACTGAACAACGCCGGGCGCGGCAGAACATCGGCTGGAATGTCACTTTGACTCGTTACCGAGTTTTGCATCGATGCTGATCGGCCCGGCACCCGCCGTCACGAAATAGAGAAACACAAATGTAAACACGGCCGCCGCATACCCACCGTTTTCCGTCGGGAAAAAGCTCTGAGGAAGATGTGCGACGAAATAGGCCGCGGCCATGAGACCACTCAGAACGAAGGCGACAACTCTGGTCTTGAAACCCACCAGGAATGCGAAGCCGAAAACAAGTTCGAAAAGGCCTGCCACCCAGACGAGAGAATATGGCGGAGGCGTGAAAGGACCGGGATGGAACCCCAGAATTTTCGCAGTCCCAAACGAGAAGATGACGAGACCCAATGCCATGCGCAACGCGCTTAAAGCATAAGGACGAGCGGCGATAAGATTTTGCTGCATTTGATGCTCCAATCGTGGGGTTGGAGCGTGACATCCGGTTTTATCCGGAGATCACGCTCCTGGCGATCAGCCTGCCAGCTTCACGGCCAGCTTGGCGACGTGCGCGCCCTGGAACTTCGCGCCTTCCAGTTCGACGGCGGAGGGCTGGCGGGAGCCGTCGCCACCGGCAATCGTCGATGCACCGTAGGGTGAGCCGCCCTTGACTTCTTCCACACCCATCTGGCCCTGGAAGGCGTAGGGCAGACCGGCCACGACCATGCCGTGATGCAGGAAGGTCGGAAGGAAGCCGAGGATGGTCGATTCCTGACCGCCGTGCTGGGTGCCGGAGGAGGTAAACGCCGCACCGACCTTGCCGACGAGCTTGCCGTTGAACCACAGACCACCGGTCTGATCCCAGAAGGCGCGCATCTGCGAGGCGACCGTGCCGAAGCGGGTGCCGGCGCCGACAATGATCGCATCATATTCAGCCAGTTCGTCGACGGTTGCGATCGGAGCGGCCTGATCGAGCTTGAAGTGCGCGCCTTTGGCGACGTCTTCCGGAACAGTTTCCGGGACACGCTTCACGACGACGTCCGCGCCAGCGGATTTCGCGCCTTCAGCGACAGCATATGCCATGGTTTCGATGTGGCCATAAGTCGAATAATAAAGAACCAGAACCTTTGCCATTTTGGGCATCTCCTTGTTGACGGATGTTGAAGGCGCCTCGGAAGAAGCACCGGTTAGAAGTCGTTTAATGAAACCGAACACCATCGATGTGATTCTCGTCGTTACGTGATGTATCTGACTGCGCGGCGTCATTGCCTTAGCCCCGCACAGCCCGTCCTCTCGAAGCTATGGACACACTGTTTATCGCAGCGGCTTCAGATGCCTCTCGATCTGCGCGCGCTGGCTTTCGAGAAATGGCGGAAGCGACAGGCTCTCGCCCAGTGTCTCGATCGGCTCGTCGACCGCAAACCCCGGCCCGTCCGTCGCGATTTCGAACAGAACGCCGTTCGGTTCCCGAAAGTAGAGCGACCGGAAGTAAAAGCGCTCCACCTCGCCGGAGGACCGGAGGCGGAACGAATTCAGGCGCTCGGCCCATTGCCGCAACTGGTCCGGATCCGGCGTGCGGAACGCGACGTGATGCACAGCGCCAGCGCCCTGTTCCGCTCTTGGCAGACCGGGCTGCACGGCGACATGGAGTTCGGCCGACGCGCCACCTTCGCCCATGCTGAACACATGGACATCACCGACGCCATCCGGCGATGGATAGGTCCGGGCCTTGTGCATATTCATGACCTGCTCAAGGACCGCCTGGGTCGCGGCAATGTCGGGAACGCTCATGATGATCGGGCCAAGCCCCTTGATCTGACAGGCAGCAGGAACAGGGCTGCGGTCCCACGGGTGGAGCGGCGCGGTTCCGCTATCCGCTACAAGACGGAACCTCTGCCCCTCGGCATCCTCGAAATCGAGTGAAGCGCGGCCGTCGATCTCGACGACATCACCGGACTTCACCTCGGCCTCACGAAAACGCGTCCGCCACCAGTCGAGAGCGTCGCGATCCGCCACCCGCATCCCGGTTGTGCAAACGGAATGCGTTCCACGCCGTTCCCGACCGACCGGCCAGTCGAAGAACGTGAGATCCGTTCCCGGCGTGGCCATGCCGTCGGCATAAAACAGATGGTAGGCGCTGGTGTCATCCTGATTGACGGTCTTCTTCACGAGGCGCATCCCCAAAACTTCGGTGTAGAACCGAAGGTTCGAGGCAGCGTCGGCCGTAACAGCCGTCAGATGATGAATGCCTGTCAGGTTAAGAGTCATGACGGTATTTCCCTGGCGGTCCCGTGAACGATCGCGTCGAATGCGTTTCTGGCTAGTGACGAAGGGTTCGAAGCGCGTCGCCGGCACCACTGGCCCGCGGCCTGCACAGCGCTCAAGGACACGTTTCGAAGAGCGACCGGTTGAGATGCAGAGCCACGATCACGCGTCTCAACCGGTCTGCCGATCGTTCGGATTACTCCGCGCCAACCACGAAGGGAGCGCTGTCCTCCGTCGTCTTGACTGTCCAGCTCCCGGACTGACGGAAGGAGCTCGCGGAAGCATAGGTATCTTCCATGAACTGGAAGTAGATCATCTTGCCGTTCTGGACCTTGGCATGGATCGAGAACGGGGAGGTGAAGACGTGGCCGACCGCCACCGAACGATAGGTGAACTTGCCGAAGATGGCGACATCTTCACCGGATGCGATCTTGTCGGTGACGGTGAAGTCCTCGATCTTCCAGTAATTGGCGACGCGCATGAACGTGCTGCTGTATGCGGAAGGCCCCTTGGCGGTTCCGGTCCACGGCTCGATCTTCTTGAGTTCCGGGTTATCGAAGTTCAGCGAGACATAGGTGGCGTCGGGTGCGACCAGCCGCTCGGCGGCGGCTTCCACCTTGTCGGGGGCCGTGTTGGAAAGGAAATCCATGACAACGGCAAGCGAGGCGGCAGAGGTTGCTTCGGAACTTGCGGACTGGGCAAGCGCCGGGGACGTCATCGAGGTGATTGCGGCACCGGACAGAGCGAAGCCGACGGCGGCGGTAGCCGCAAGTGATTTCAGAGAGAGGTTCTTGAGCATTGATGTTCTCCATTCTTAGCGGGTGCTTGGCAACCGTCTGGAGCAAAGGTAATCTACGCAGAAATAAGATAAAGGTGGCAGGATGGGTTTGATAATCCCACTTTCGAGATAATAGGTTTCTTGATGCCTACGACTTCTGAAGCAAAAAGCGCTCAACCCAGAGCACTCAGGTCGGTAAGAATCGACCCCAATGACCTCATGATGTTCGCCTATGTCGCACAACACGGCAGTTTCAAAAATGCCGCGGAACAGACTGGAATACCTCATTCCACCATATCGAGACGGGTCATGTTGCTCGAAGAACAGCTTGGCGAGAAGCTGCTCCATCGCACAACGCGAAAGATCTCCTTCACGGAGTTCGGCAGGGCTATGCTCGCCCATGCGGAGCAGGTTGCAGCAGAAATTGAAGCGGCCTCAGAACTCATTCAAGGTCGGGCGTCCGAGCCTTGCGGGCACCTTAGAATTTCAATTCCAACAGATTTCACAAGTGACATGCTTGGCGCGTTGCTGACCCGCTTCACGGCAGCGTATCCAAGAATCTCCTTCGACATAGATGTCTCTCGACGCCGCGTTGATCTGATTGCCGAAAACTTTGATCTGGCCATCCGGATCGGCGATCTGGAAGACGATGCCACGCTTGTTGCCAGAAGAATCGGCAGGATCGAGATGGGGCTATACGCCTCTCCGGACTACGTGGAAAAGCAAGGTTGTCCTGAACATCCTGACGCCCTTGCCACACATGATCTCCTGCACCTGACCCAGCGCCTCGGGGAGCCGATGCATCTGAAACTCGTATGTGAAAAGGGCGAATGGACAGGCAATCCGGCCAGGAGGATCACGGCAAACTCGCCTGGTGTACTGATGCACATGGCAATCTGCGGCGCCGGCATTGCACCGTTGGCAGATCACTTCGCAGCGGAAAGCGTGCGGTCTGGGTTGCTTGTCAGGGTACTTGAGGACTGGAGGCAATCGCAAATTCCCATATGGGCAATCATGCCGGGACGACGGCTTGTGCCTCTGCGCGTGCAGTTATTCATCGAAGCGCTGAAGAAAGAACTCGCGCGATAGGCAGGCAGAAGTTCGCGAATTGTTAGAGTCATGATTTCACTTTCCCCGGTAGGGCGAAGGCTGCGAGCAGGCTGACGAGGATACCGGTGGCAGCGAGCAAGAAGGCGAGTTGCGTGCCTTCGGCAACGGCGGTGCGGAGCGCATCGCCTTCCAGCCCGCCGATATGCCGGTTGGCGAGTGCGATCAGGACGGCAAGGCCGATGGCGTTGCCGACGCTGAGCGTGGTCGAGGCCATGCCCGAGGCGACGCCCTGTTCGTCATGACGCACGCCGGACGCGGCGGCGATCCACATGCCGGTCCAGACGATGCCCTGTCCTATACCGGAGACGATCAGGCCCGGAACGATGGCGAGATAACCGCTTTCCGCATTGGAGCCAGGGATAAGCAACGCGGTGCCGACCGCGCCGACGACCATGCCCGCGATCAAGGTGGCGCGCGTAGACAGGTTTGTCGCGAGGCGCGCACCGATCTGCGTGCCGATAAAGATGGCGATGGACGGCACGAGGAAGGCAAAGCCCGTTTGCAGCGCCGTGAGGCCCTGCACGTTCTGGAAAAGGACGGTCAGGAAGTAAG
This sequence comes from Pararhizobium sp., assembly GCA_031556925.1. Taxonomy (GTDB): domain Bacteria; phylum Pseudomonadota; class Alphaproteobacteria; order Rhizobiales; family Rhizobiaceae; genus Pararhizobium. Next base: position 6,801 of record JAVBSF010000371.1, on the reverse strand, counting down.
GCAGCGCGCCGAATGTTCCCATGTAGAGGAACGTGATGATCATCCCGGCCATCAGACTGCGGTTTGTGAACAGGCGCAGCGGCATGAGCGGATCGCGGCTGCGGGCCTCGATCATGAAAAAGGCGATGAGGAAGAAAGCCGAGAGCGCAAGCGCCGTGATAACGCTCGTCGCGCCCCAACCGATTTCCGGTCCTTCGACCAGCGCGAAGACCAGCGCCGTCGCGCCAATCGTGACAGCCAGCGCGCCCGGCAGGTCGAAGCTGCGCTTCTCATGCCTTTGCGGGTCACGGGGGATCACGAAGAACGCTGCAATGATGGCAATGCCCGCCAGCACGATATTGACGTAGAACACGGCAGGCCAGCCCCATGCGGCGGTCAGGAATCCGCCCGCCAGTGCGCCGATGCTCAAACCGCTTGCGCCCGCACCGCCCCATATGGCCAGTGCCCGGTTGCGTTCCGCGCCCTCGGCGAACAGGCGATTGACGAGTGAGAGCGTGGCCGGGAACAGGAACGCGGCCCCGATGCCTTGCACGGCGCGCGCCGCGACGATGACGGTCGGCGATGTGGCAAGACCGCCGGCCAGCGAAGACAGCGCATAGAGCCAGAGCGCGAAGATAAACATGCGCCGCTGGCCGATCAGATCGGCCGCCCGCCCGCCGAACAGCAGGAAGCCACCGCAGAATACCATATAGGCGCTGACCACCCATTGCAGGGTTTGGCCCGAGAACCCCAGCCCCGCGCCGATGTCCGGCAGGGCGACGAAGACGATGTTGATGTCCAGCGAATAGATGAGCTGGGCGAAGGCGAGCAGCGCCAGCGCCGCGCCCCTTCGCGCTCCAATGCCTGATGCCGGTGCTGCGCCGGCATGATCCGATGCGGTCATGTCAAACTCCGTGATGACGAATATTTGTCGATCACTAAAGAATATGGTCTTGCATCGCACGGTCAAGCAAATTATTTGTTGTTCACTCAAGAATGGAGGAAGCGATGGCGGGACGCCCGCGCGAGTTCGACCGGGATGCGGCTCTAGCCAAGGCGCGCGATGCGTTCTGGTCGCGTGGCTATGAAGGTGTGTCGATGGCCGATCTGGTGGAAACGCTGGGGATCGCCTCGGCGCGCATCTATGCTGCGTTCGGATCGAAGGAAAAACTGTTTCACGAAGCGGTCGCGCTCTACGACGAAGGTGAAGGCGGTTTCGCCACGCGGGCGCTGGCGGAAGAACCGACAGCGGCGGCTGCCATTGAGCGCAGTCTGCGCGAAGCTGTGGAAACCTACACCCGCAAGGATCGGCCCAAAGGCTGCATGGTGGTATCGGCCGCGACCAACTGCGCCGCTGAGAACGACGGGGTGCGGGAGTTCCTTGCCGACTATCGCCGTCGCCGCACCGCCTCGCTTGTCGAGCGTCTGGAGCGCGGGGTGTTAGAAGGCGAGTTGCGGCCGGATACGGATGCGCAGGCGCTTGGGGACTATTACGCCGTGATCCTGCACGGTTTTTCCGTGCAGGCGCGCGATGGCGTTTCGCGGAAGCGGCTATTGGCGACGATCCCCACCGCGATGCTTACGATGCAGGCGGCCGCTCAATGAGCCTCCGGTCGATCATGGTGGGGAGCACCGCCGTCAGCACATAACCGACCTATTGTTCCTGATTGGTAACGGAATCCAACAGATCGTCCCATCGCCCACACGGCGCAAGCAAGAATGAGCCGTCAGGGGCGACCACTGGTCCGACCGGCCTTTCGGTCATTCTGATATTTTCAAAAATTCAGTTAGTTCCTGCGCTGCTGCCCGTCCTGCGCGGTTGGCGCCGATGGTGGACGCAGAGGGGCCATAGCCGACCAGATGCACGCGCGGGTCATTCGCTGCCTGCGTCGCCAGACGTCCGGTCATGACAATGCCGCCCGATGGCGCGCGCAAATGCAGAGGAGCCAGATGGTCGAGCGCACCGCGAAACCCCGTGCACCAGAGGATCACATCCACTGCCAGTTCACGTCCGTCGGGCCAATGCACCCCCGTTGCCGTGATACTGTCGAACATCTCCCGGCGCTCCAACACTCCACGGCGACGCATCGCCTCGATCGCCGGCGTCACCGGCAGGCCGGTGACCGACACCACCGACTTGGGAGGCAATCCGGCGCGAACCCGTTCTTCGACCATCGCTACGGCCCGATGGCCGGCCTCGTCATCGAACGGCCCTTCCCGAAATCGTGGTGGGGTCCGGGTGACCCAGGTGGTTCTGGTCACCTGAGAGATCTGATCGAGCAACTGGATGGCCGAGATTCCACCGCCAACGATCAGTACATGCCGGCCCGTGAAATCTTCCGCCTGCCGGAAATCGCGGGTGTGCATCTGCCGGCCGAGAAAGGTGTCGCGTCCCGGATAGTCAGGAATGTAGGGATTGTCCCAGGTTCCGGTTGCGTTGATGATCCCCCGGGCAAAGAAGGCGCCGTGATCGGTATCCACTTGCAGTCGCCCGCCGTGATCACTGACGCTGGTGACGATCACCGGGCGTCGGACGCCGAGACCGAAGCGGGTCTCATAGGCACCGTAATATTTCTGCACGACCCCCGAAACGGGCACGGTCAGATCGTCTCCCGCATTGTCAGCGAAACGCATTCCCGGCAGGTCGCGGACGCCGTTGACGGTCTGAAGCGTCAGCGATGGCCAACGATACTGCCAGGCGCCGCCGGGCTTGGGTGCCTTGTCGAGCACGATGAAATCGCGCCCCGGAACACCGCCCAGTTGCCTGAGATGATAGGCAGAACTCAGGCCGGCTTGCCCACCGCCAATGATGACGATCTCGAACTCCGAGGCGGCACTTTCCGCTGTCCCGTCCATTTCACGAGCGTCCGCCCGTTGCCAGGCGCATGAGATCGGTGTCGAAGTTGACATCATCCGCGGGCTTTTCGCTTCGCGCTGCGCTGCTGCCGAACTGATGTTGGTAGCTCTGCCATGCGGCGCCGGCAATCGCGGCGCCCACGCCGCTGAGCACGAGCTGAACAAGCTCGTTGGCGGCGCGCGCAATGCGCCCGCCAAGCTCGGGGGCGCTCCAGTCCTCCGGCGCGGCGAACAGCGAGGTGGGTACCGGCATTGCGCGCAGGAAGGCGAAAAGCGGCCGCATCTGGTCATCCACGACCATGCTGTGGCGGGCCGAACCGGCAGTGGCAGCCAGAATGACAGGCCGCGCAATGAGCAGGTCGTTGTCGATCAGATCGACAAAGGACTTGAAGAGGCCGCTGATGCCCGCCTTGTAGACTGGGGTGGCGGCAATCACCGCATCGGCACCGGCCAGCTTTTCCATGGCGGCGCGAACGGCGTCGTTGGGAAAACCTGCGACCATCGCCCTGGCGATATCGGTGGCCAGCGGGGCGAGATCGATAACGTCGACCACCACCTGCCGACCGCCCTCGCGCAATTGCGCGATGGTCTTTTGCGCGATGCGTTCGGCCAGCATGCGGGTGGACGAGGGATCGCTCAGGCCGGCGTTGATGACGGCGAGGCGGATCGGTCCATCCTCGGTCGGAGTGCTCATTCCGGTTTCTCCTTGTTCGGGGATGTGGCGGGGGCGATAAGCTCCCGGCACAGGTCGCGCAGCGCGACAAGCTTTGCGTCATCGAGGCGCGCGGCGAGGGTTCGCGCAACGTGGCGACCGTGAACGGCGCCGATGCGACGCTGCTTGCGGATACCGGCAGCCGACAACCGCAAGACGCAGGCGCGGCCGTCGGCCGGATCTGGCAGGCGCTCGATCAGACCACGTGCCTCAAGGCGCCCGATCAGACGTGACAATCCCGCCTGACTCAGGAGGACGTCCTCAGACAGCTCGCCCGGACGCAATCCGTCCGGTGCCTGCGACAAGGCGTAGAGAACGCCGTATTCGCTCTGGGCAACTTCGCTCCAGATATCGGCGCTGAACAATTCACGACCGACCGTCGCCTGGGCGCGGAAGAGCGCCTCCCAGGCCTCGTTCGCCAGTCTGGCGTTGTTTTCCATTCCCGACCTCACGAGGTGTTTTTGGCTGCGGCCTTCTCGGCACTGTCCTGATAGGGGCGGACATCGGTGAGATTGTCGCCCCGGTTGGCATTGGGCGTGGGCTGGCGCGGCGCGGCGTCACCGTATTTCGCTTTGACCAGGCTCTGGTGGGTTGGCGCTTCAGCGGCGCCCGGCGAACGCCGCGCCGCCATTTCCCGGCGCAGAACCGGAACGACCTCGGTCGCCAGAAGCTCAAGCTGTTCCAGCGCCATTTCGACGGGAATGCCCATGGCATCGACGATCCAGAGCTGGCGCTGGTAGTCGCCGAAAGCTTCACGGAATTCCAGTGTCTTGTCGATCACCTGCTGTGGGCTGCCGACGCTGAGCGGCGTACCCCTGGCGTAATCTTCGAGACTATTGCTGTTGCCATAAAGCGGGTTGCCCTCGAAGAACGGGCGGAACGTGGAGAACGCGTCCTGCGAGTTTCGCGCGATAAAGGAATGGCCGCCCAGACCGACGATCGCCTGCTCCTTCGTGCCATGGCCGTAATGGGCAAAGCGTTCACGGTAGAAATTGACCAGGCGCACGAAGTGGAAATTCGGCGCCAGGATGTTGTTGGCGAAGAAGCCGTTGCCGTAGAAGGCCGCCTGTTCGGCGATTTCCGGCGTGCGGATCGAGCCGTGCCAGACGAAGGGCGGCACGTCGTCAAGCGGCCGCGGCGTTGCAGTGAAGCCCTGGAGGGGCGAGCGGAACCGGCCCTCCCAGTCCACGACGTCCTCGTGCCAGAGTTTGTGCAGCAGGTTGTAGTTTTCCAGTGCGAGCGCCACGCCGTTGCGAATGTCCTGTCCGAACCAGGAATAGACGGGAACCGTATTGCCCCGACCAAGCATCAGATCCATCCGACCCTTCGAGACGTGCTGGAGCATGGCGTATTCTTCGGCGATACGCACCGGATCGTTGGTGGTGATCAGCGTCGTCGAAGTGCTGAGGATGATATTTCGGGTCTGCGCCGCGATGGCGGCAAGCAGCGTTGTCGGCGAGGACGAGAAAAAGGGCGGGTTGTGATGCTCGCCGATGGCAAAGACGTCGAGGCCCAGCTCATCGGCACGTTTGGCGAGCCGGATGACCGCATCGATCCTCTCCGCCTCGCTGGGAGTCTTGCCGGTCTGAGAGTTGCGGGTGATGTCGCTCACGGAAAAAATGCCGAACTGCACTGTCTCGTCTCCTTGGTCTTGTGTCAGGGAAGATATATGTATGTGCATACATATTGCAAGCCGGAGGCACTTCCACTCGGCTAATCCCGCGTTTTCCGCCCAGCCTAATTCTTTGCAAAGGAGATGGAACCCGGACGGCCACAGGGCCGCCGATGCGGATTCCAGATGGGGTGCTTGCGCAAATAGCCGCGACGAAACCTCCCCATACCGGGCCACTTGCTCCATGCTTGGCTAGAGTCCCAATCCCCGTTCCCGCCCCAATTGCCACGACACCGACCCGCCCTGCGCGATACCTGCGACCTCCCGGCCGAGCTGACGGTCGATGACCGGCCGCCACGGGACAAGGGTGAACTCGTGGCTCTGCTCGACAATTGCGAACTTTCCACTCGATAGCTGCACGGTGCCGGTGAACTTGCCGCTGACGGTTTCGCCATCGGCAGCGGCACGGAACGGCAGAGCCTTATCAATCGCCATGCCCTCCCCGACGCGGGCAACCTCCCGCTCGCGCAGCGCAGCGAGAAGGTTGCGCCGATAGAACACCCGACCGTCACGGCTGCGGTTGGCGTCTCCCCGTTCGACATGATGCTCGCGGCGCTGCTCCATCGCCTCCTGCACCTGCTGACCAAACCCGGATGGAACAAGGTCTGAAGCATCCCCGGACAGCAAGCGTCGATCCAGCCAGGTCGCTCCGTCCGCACCGATCTGCTTTTCCAGGTCGAAGGTTGTGATGATACGGATGCTGGCCTGCCGGTTCCGACCCGCGTCATAGGCCGCCGCCCGGGTCTCGAAATCCTCGGGAATGCGCCATTGATCGGCATCAATCCGTTCGACAATGCCTGCGCGGCGCAGAGCCTCCAGTCGCCGGACATGGGCGCCGACGAACCCCTCATAGTCGTCGCCCGGCACGCCTCCGTCGAACTTCGCCTGTTCGAGATGGCGGCTCGGCCGGTAGATGCTGTCCTCAGTGACAGCTGCAATGGTGCGGTCGGACGGGCGCTGCGTAATGTCGGGCGGTCCGATCTCGATCACGCTCCCTATCCGGGCGCCCTCGACACGAGCCGGGTCGACGCCGGAAACATGATGTGTCTGACCGTCGATCCCATCCACGACAAGGGTAAGGTTTTCGCCCAGTTCGTCGGTCAGATATTTATCCACGACGCGGCCAGTGATCGGGACTTCGGGCGCGGCCTCGTGAATACGGAAGGTCATCGGATCTCGGTCGAGACCGTCGGCTTTCAGCGCCTTGTGCATGTCGCGGATGATGTCGCCACGCTCGCCCATCTCGCGCAGGGTCGGCTCCATCCGCTCGCCCAATTCCCAGATACCCGGCGCGTGCTCGATAGCAAGGCCCATATCTTCCAGCTTTGAAAGACGGCGCAGGCGCAGCGATCGGTCGAACTGGCGGTGCGGGTCGGCAGGTTCATGACGAAGGTCGAGGAACCGTTCATCGGCCTCCTCCGTCATCGCCCGGTCGATGCGGGTGAAGCGGTCCTGGTCGACTTCGGCGGAGAGCTTGCGGGTCTGCTCGATATCGGTGACAGGGCCAAGTTCCAGCGTGGTCAGCTCGCTCGCCCTCTCCCGGATGCCGTTGGCGAGGTAGTCGCCGTTGATCACAAGGTTC
>JAVBSF010000012.1:0-4539 GCA_031556925.1 Pararhizobium sp. | reverse complement strand
ATTTCCAACGTCCGCAAGTTCGCCGAAGCGCAGCTTGCCACCATCCTGCCGCTGGAAATCGAGCTGAGGCCCGGCCTGCATCTCGGTCACCGCGTCATCCCGATCGAACGGGTCGGCTGTTACGTTCCGGGTGGACGTTATCCGCTGCTCTCGGCGCCGATCATGACCATCGTGCCGGCCAAGGTCGCCGGCTGCGACGAGGTGATCGCCTGCCTGCCGCCGAACGCCCACAAGGCGATGATCGCCGGCTGCCATCTGTCCGGCGCCGACCGCATCTTCCGCATCGGCGGCGCCCAGGCGATTGCCGCCATGGCCTACGGCACCGAGACCGTGCCGGCCGTCAACAAGATCGTCGGCCCTGGCAATGCCTTCGTCAACGAGGCCAAGCGCCAGGTCTTCGGTCCTGTCGGCATCGACCAGCTGGCTGGCCCCTCGGAAATCTTCGTCGTTGCGGACAAAAGCGGCGATGCCGCCATGATCGCGACCGACCTGCTCGCTCAGGCCGAACACGATATCCGCACCCGCGTCGGACTGATCACCACGGATCGCGCGCTTGCGGAAGCAACCCTGAAGGAAGTCGAACGCCAGCTTCAGGATCTTTCGACGGCGGCCGTCGCCGGACAGGCATGGCGCGACTATGGCGAGATCGTCGTTTGCGAGGATGAAGCCGCGATGATCGCCTATTCGGATTACATCGCCGCCGAACACCTGCAGGTCCACACGCTTGATCCGCAGGCGATGGCGAAGAAGCTGCGCAACTACGGTTCGCTCTTCATCGGCGAACTGGCGAGCGTCGTCTACTCCGACAAGTGCTGTGGCACCAACCACACCCTGCCGACGATGGGCGCGGGGCGCTATACCGGCGGCCTCTGGGTCGGCGCCTATGTCAAGATCGCGACCCATCAATGGCTGGACGAGCGCGGCGTCGCCGCCGTTGCCCCGCCTGCTGCCCGCCAGAGCGCCAGCGAGAGCCTGGAAGGCCACCGCCGCGCCGCGCAATTGCGGCTCGATCGACTGCAGAAAAAGGCTACGGCCTGATTTCCAGGGCTGCCCGTTCGCGGGCAGCCGCTTCATGTTTTCAGGGGCGTGGTGGCTTTACCGCGGCAAAATCGCTCGCCAGCTCATAGGCGTGACCGATCCGGCAAAGCGTCGCCTCGTCCCCTGCCCTGCCGACCAGCTGCAAGCCAAGCGGCAAGCCGTCGGCAAACCCGCACGGCACGGAAAGCGCCGGATGTCCCGTGACATTGAAGGCGATGGTGCGCATCGGCGTCCACCGCGCCGCCTCGCCGGTAAATTCGGCGAAGGGGATCGCCGGCGTCAGCGTCGTCGCCGTCAGGATTGCGTCGAAGCGGGAAAAGACGGTGCGATCAATAAGCGTCCGCAAGCGACCCGCAGCCTGCTGGGCACGGCCGAGATCGTCCGGCGTCAGGCAGAGGCCGGAAGCGATATTCTGGAAAACCTTGCGGCTGTAACGGTCGCCCGACGCCGCAAGCTGCCGGCGATGGACGTCGAAAGCTTCCGCATGGATGATGACGCCGCCAACCGCCTCGAAATCGGCAGCGGGCGGCAATGCAATCTCCTCTATCCTCGCTCCCAATATGGAAAGCAGGGACGCCGCGCCATCGACAGCTTCCAGAACCGCCGGCAACATTTCCGAATCCTCCGCGAACCACGCACGGGCATAGCCGATGCGCAGGCCGCCAAGTGCCCCCCCGAGCTGCGAGGCGGCGGGTTCCGCTTGCGAAGGATCGGCGATCGCGTCGAATGTCAGGGCCGCTTCCGCGACCGAGGCGCTGACGAGGCCGACATGATCGAGGCTCGGAGACAGGGGGAAGACGCCCCGCGTCGATATCCGGCCATAGGTCGGCTTGAGGCCTACCGCGGCGCAATAGGCGGCGGGGCTGCGCACCGACCCGCCCGTATCGGTGCCTATGGTGGTGCGCACCAGCCCGCCCGTCACCGCCGCCGCCGAACCGGAGGACGAGCCGCCGGTAAAGCGTTTGATATCCCAGGGATTGGCGGTAGGCGGGAAGGACCGGTCGAAAACCGGCCCGACCATCGCGAATTCATAGGTTTCGAGCTTGCCGACCAGCACGGCACCCGCCGCCTTCAACCGGCGCACCACCTCCGCATCTTCAGCTGGAGAATGGCCGGCATGGACATCCGAGCCATAGGTGGTCGGCATATCCGCCGTGTCGAGGAGATCCTTGATGCCAACGGGTATGCCGTGCAGCGGACCGCGATCCTCGCCGCGCGACAGCGCTTCGTCGGCAGTTGCGGCCGCAGCGAGCGCGCCTTCGGCCGCAACATGCAGAAAGGCGTGATAGGCGCCGTCACGTTCGGCAATACGGTCGAGATGGGCCTGCGTCAGCGCCACGGAGGTCAGGCTGCCGTCGCGAAGCCGCGCCCCAGCCTCGGGAATGCTCAGGTCCGCTGCATGTCCGGTCATTGGTGCGCCTGCTCCGGTGACGGCTCACCGCCTGGCGCAATCCGGTCGAGGCGTTGCGCGGCGGCGTGCAATTGCTGCGCCCCGGCGACAATCGACGCCTCACGTTCGACCGCGATCGTAATGCCGTTCGCCTTCGCCTGCTCGCGGGTGACGGCAAGCGTGGGTCTTGCCGGGTCTGAATGGGCCATGATGCGCTCCCTCAGGTCCGGGCTGCCTCGAAGCTGGCCCAGGCCTCCTCGAATTTTGCGAGATTGAAATCCTTCTGTCGAGCAGGCTCAAGGATCAACAATTCTGTGGCGCGCAGCTTTTCGATCGAGGCGGCAAGCACGGGAATGACCTCCGGTGGCACGACGACCGCGCCATGGCGGTCCGCATGCACGAGATCGCCCGGTTGAACCGTCAGGCCGAAGACCGTGACCGGCACGCCGATTTCCTCGACATGGACGAAGGCGTGGCTCGGACCGACCGAGCCGGCGATCATCGGGAAACCCTCGGGCACGTCGCCAAGGTCGCGCATCACGCCATTGGTCAGCACGCCGGAAAGGCCGAGACCGCGATGGACGGTGGCATTGATTTCGCCCCAGAAGGCGCCGACGCACTGGGGGAAATCGAGATCCTCGACAACAGCGACCGAAGGGCCCTCGCCACCCGCCATATGGCGGTAATAATCCCTGCGCCGCGCCTTGATGACGGCCGGATCTTCCTTCGACGGCGCAAGGGCCGCGATCTTCGCGGTGCGGGCATAGCCGACGACCGGCGGCGCGGTCGGCGCCGACGAGATCACAGTACCACGGGTGAAGCCGTTGAAACCGCGCTTGCCCTGCGCGACCTCGATCGCGTTGCACACGGTGGGCGTATCGACCGAGCGCAGCAGGGTCAGGAGAGCGTCGTCCAAGGTCATGTCCTCCGATAGAGCATTTCCGGCAAAAGCGCGAAGCGGTTTTGTGTCCGGAAATGCGCAAAAACAAAGAGCTGGAGCGTTTTGCATTTCGAGGAAAAGCGGAAACGTTCCAAATCAGGCTGCAGCCGGGTTTACCCCGCTGAAGCCTTTGAAACTGGGACGCGGCGGCGTTGCGCCGCCACGCCGGAATTCTATCAGCCGCGCCAGGTGAAGCCGGCCTTATCGCCGGTCGCGACCACGCGATAGAGGCTCGCCTCGCCGGTCATCGACGGCGTCAGGCTGTGCTTCAGGCCCGGCGGCACGGCGCAGGTATCGCCCGGCGCCAGGATGGACTCGCCACCGTCCCAGGTGAGCTTCCAATGGCCACGCATGACCATCAGCACCTCATGACGCTCGTTGACATAGGCCGCTTCCGGGATCGAGCCGCGGGTCAGAAGCTCCACCTCGAAGCCCGGCTTGTCGCGCAGCAGGGCATTCTCGCCGATCACCTTGGCCGGAGCCTTCTGCGCCAGTGCCATCAGATCCCAGTAGCGGGCGACGTAATCGCGAACGACGTCGGTCACCGGCGTTTCCGGGAAGGCCTTCAGTTCCTCGTCGGTCAGGAGCGGCATCGGCTTGATACCATCCGGCAACGCCTGGCCCTTCTTGCTATCATAGAGCTTGCCGTTTTCGCCGAGTACGAGGCCATGCTCCCTCGCGTCCTCGATCACCTGCGGCGCCCAGATCACGCCGCCGCCGGCATCGTCGCCGCCGAGGATCGCCATGATCATTCCGTAGTCGGTGCCGATATTCTCGAAGCCGCGGAAAATGCCGGTCGGGATGTTGAAGATGTCGCCCTCTTCCAGCACGACCTCACCGGCATTGCCCCAGCGGCCCCAGAAGAAACGCCACCGGCCCTTGAGCACGAAGAAGACCTCGGCCGTGCGGTGCGAATGCAGCGAGTTGCGGCATTTCGGCGGCTGGCCGGCGGCGCCGATGTTGAAGCCGGGCGTGTCCTTGATATGGACATGCTGGTCGGCGCTTTCGGAGACGCCGCCACCGATGATGGTGAAATTTTCCTTGCTGTTCGAGCCCGGCGTATGGGCGTCGATGAAGGCGGTGCGGCACGGCTTCAATTCGCCATAGCGAACGATGCGTTTTTCCATTTCCGTCTGGGAGATCTGCATTTTTCAGCCTTTCATACGTATGC
>JAVBSF010000359.1:0-5071 GCA_031556925.1 Pararhizobium sp. | reverse complement strand
GGCATCGGCCATGTGAAACTCAAGCGCCAGCTTTCGCCCGCCTGGACCACCGACTGGATCAGCGAAGAGGGCCGCGAGAAGCTGAGAGCCTACGGCATCGCGCCCCCGGTCGACGGCACGGCCGCCGATGGCGTGCTCTTGAAGCGCATCGACCGGCTTTCCGGCCGCTCGAACCTGACGATCGCCTGTCCGCGCTGCGGGTCGGCCAGGACCGAGAAGATCAGCCAGTTCGGCTCGACGCCGTGCAAGGCCAGCTATCGCTGCACCGACTGCCTGGAACCCTTCGACTATTTCAAGTGCATCTGACCCGAGACAAAGCCCGATACAAAGGATGAGGCCCCTCATGGCACGTTTCCATTCCCTGAATGTGACCGAAGTGCGCCGCGAAACCCGCGACGCCGTGGTCGTGACGCTGGTTCCGACCGAGGATGACCGCGACACTTTCGATTTCACCCAAGGCCAGTACCTGACCTTCCGCCGCAAGTTCGACGGCGAGGAGCTGCGCCGCTCCTATTCGATCTGCGCCGGCCGCGACGAGGGCGTGCTGCGCGTCGGCATCAAAAGGGTGGATGGCGGCTGTTTTTCCAGCTGGGCCAATGAGGAGCTGAAGGCGGGCGACACCATCGAGGCCATGCCGCCGATGGGCGCGTTCTTCACCGCCATCGAGCCGGAGGTGTCAAAGCACTATCTCGGCTTTGCCGGCGGCAGCGGCATCACGCCGGTTCTCTCCATCATCAAGACGACGCTTTCGCGCGAGCCGCGTTCCCGCTTCACACTGGTCTATGCCAACCGGCAGATCTCCTCGATCATGTTCCGCGAGGAGCTTGAAGATCTGAAGAACACCTATCTCGGCCGTCTCTCGGTGCTGCATGTGCTGGAAAGCGAGGCGCAGGACATCGATCTCTTCACCGGCCGCGTCAATGCGGAGAAATGCGCGGCGCTGTTCAAAAGCTGGATCGACCTGAAATCCGTCACCACGGCCTTCATCTGCGGCCCCGAGCCGATGATGCTGGCGATTGCCGGCGCGCTGCGCGAGCACGGGCTGCGCGACGACCAGATCAAGTTCGAGCTTTTCGCCTCCTCCCAGCCCGGCCGGGCGCGGGCGCGGGCGGCGAGTGCCGCGGGTGCGGATGCGAGCGCCAGCTGCCAGGCGACGATCACCCTCGATGGCGCGACCCGCAGCTTCAACATGCCCAAGCACGGCCAGAGCCTGCTCGATGCCGCCCTCGAAAACAACATCGACGCGCCCTATGCCTGCAAGGCCGGCGTCTGCTCCACCTGTCGCGCCAAGGTCATCGAGGGCGAGACGGAGATGGAGGTCAACCACGCGCTCGAGGATTACGAGGTCCGTCAGGGCTACGTGCTCACCTGCCAGTGCTACCCGCTGAGCGACAAGGTCGTCGTCAGCTACGACCAATAGCCAGCGATCGAGGGAGGAGAACACTATGAGCGACACGGAAACCATGCCGATCGAAGACTACCTCGCTGAAGGCGGCAGGCTGACCTCGCCGGACAACGTGCCGGCCCGCTATCGCGGCGAGCTTCTGCGGCAGATGGCGAGCTTCGTCGACAGCGAGCTTGCGGCGTCTGCCGGTTTCGCCGGCACGATCAACGACGCGCCGGGCATTCAGGAGCGCATCTCTGCTGCCCGCATCGTCTTGGAAAAGACCGACCATGCCGGCCAGGTGCTGAAGATCATGGAAAGTTTTGGTGCGGATGGCGACCGCTATGCCGTGCATCACCCGTGGGCGGATCGCCTGCCGCGCGATGCCGATATCGGTGCCATCCGGCGCGAGGGCGACATGCGCCTTTCGGTGTTCCATTATCCGCTGCAAGGCTGGGTCGATGCCGTCGTCATGAACGTGCTGATGGGCAAGGCCGGGGTCATCCAGCTGGAGGAACTGTCGCATCTCTCCTATCAGCCGCTGGCCGAGGTCTTCCGCCGCATCCTGCCGCGTGAAATCCGCCATCTCGAACTGGGTCTTGCCGGGCTGAGGCGCATCGCCGCGACGCCGGAGGGCCGTGCGGCGGCGCTTGCCTCCATCGCCTACTGGAAGCCGCGGGTCGCCGCGAGCTTCGGCCATTCCGGCTCGGCCCATTACGAGACGCTCGCCCGCTTCGGCCTGCGCCATACCCCCAATGAAACGCTCCTTGCCGAATGGCAGGCGGATGTCGACGCGCAGCTTGCCGCGCTGAAACTGATCTGAAAGGAAACGACCATGAACGTTCAGGCGTCCCGGCCCCGCCGGCTCGAAAGCTATGTCTGCGGCAGCTGGACCGCAGGGGCAAAGGAAGGCGTGCCGCTTCTCGACGCCTCGACCGGTACGCCCGTCGCCTTCATCGATTCCAGCGGCATCGATTTTGCAAGCACCCTTGCCTATGGCCGCGACAAGGCAGGCCCGGCACTGCGCCGCATGTCCTTCCATGAGCGCGCCGCCATGCTGAAGGCGCTGGGTCTCGCGCTGATGGACCGCAAGGAAGAGTTCTACGCGCTTTCGACCGCCACCGGCGCCACCCGCGCCGACAGCTGGATCGATATCGACGGCGGCATCGGTACGCTGCTCTCCTACGCCTCCAAGGGCCGCCGCGAGCTTCCCAACACCCGCGTTCTCACCGATGGCGATGTCGAGACTTTGGCGCGTGACGGCACCTTTGCCGCCCACCATATCCTGACGCCGCTGCAGGGCGTCGCCGTCCATATCAACGCCTTCAACTTCCCCTGCTGGGGCATGCTGGAAAAGCTGGCGCCGACACTGCTGGCGGGCATGCCGGCGATCGTCAAGCCAGCCAGTCAGACGGCCTATCTCACCGAGCTGATGGTGCGCCGCATGGTCGAGACCGGCATTCTGCCGGAAGGCGCGGTGCAGCTGATCTCGGGCTCGGTCGGCGACCTGCTCGATCATGTCGACAGTCAGGATGTCGTCACCTTCACCGGCTCGGCCTCCACCGGCCGCAAGCTGAAGACCCATCCGGCCGTGACAGCCAATTCCGTGCGCTTCACCATGGAAGCCGACAGCCTCAACGCCTCGGTTCTCGGCATCGATGCCGGGCCGGGCACGGAGGAGTTCGATCTCTTCGTCAAGGAAGTCGCCCGCGAGATGACCACCAAGGCCGGGCAGAAATGCACCGCCATCCGCCGCGTCATCGCGCCGCGCGCCCATTGCGATGCTCTGGTCGCAGCCCTTGGCGAGCGTCTCGGCAAGACCGTGCTCGGCAATCCGGCCGATGAGAATGTCCGCATGGGCCCGCTCGCCAGCCTCGACCAGCGTCAGGAAGTGCGTGACCGCATCCGCGACCTGCTCGGCGACGCCGAAATCGTCGCGGGCGATCCCGACGCGCCGCGCATCGTCTCCGGCGATGCCGAGGCCGGTGCGTTCCTCAATCCGGTATTGCTCTATTGCGATCGCCCGTGGGAGGCCAAGGCCGTTCACGATGTCGAGGCCTTCGGCCCGGTCAGCACCGTCATGCCTTATGACAGCGCCGAAGAGGCCGTCGATCTCGCCCGCCGTGGCAAGGGCAGCCTTGTCGCTTCGGTCTTTACCAACGATCCGGCCTTCGCCGAAGAGGTCGTCATCGGCATGGCGCCGTTCCACGGCCGCGTGCTGATCGGCAATCGTGAGACGGCGAAGACCTCGACCGGCCACGGCTCGCCGTTGCCCGGCCTCGTCCATGGCGGCCCCGGCCGCGCCGGCGGCGGCGAGGAACTCGGCGGCATGCGCGGCGTCAAGCACTACATGCAGCGCACCGCCGTTCAGGGGTCGCCGACCATGCTGACCGCTGTTACCGGCCGCTGGGTCGCGGATGCGCAGGCGCGCAGCGGCGGCGAACATCCGTTCCGCAAGTCGCTGGCCGAGCTTCGCATCGGCGACCAGCTGATCACCGCTAAGCGGACGGTGACATTGGAGGATATCGAGCACTTCGCCGCGTTCACCGGCGATACCTTCTACGCCCATATGGATGAGGAAGCCGCCAAGGCCAATCCGTTCTTCGAGGGCCGCGTCGCCCATGGCTATCTCATCGTGTCGTTTGCGGCCGGTCTCTTCGTCGATCCGGCTCCCGGTCCGGTGCTCGCCAATTACGGCGTCGACAACCTGCGTTTCCTCACGCCGGTCAATCCGGGCGATACGCTGCAGGTGCAGCTCACCTGCAAGGAGATCAATCCGCGCGTCGATGCAGAGCACGGCGAGGTGCGCTGGGATTGCAAGGTGACGAACCAGAACGATGTCGTCGTCGCCCAGTATGATGTATTGACCATGGTGGCAAAGACGAGAGCTTAGAGCGTTTCCGCCTTTCCTCGAATCGCGAAAACACCCTAACGATTGTTTTTACGCATTTCCGGACGGAAAACCGCTCCGCGCTTTTTGGAAATGCTCTAAGGAGAAGGCCGCCATGGCAGCAGAGCAGGATCCCCGCCGCCTTGAAATGACCGTGCTGATGACGCCCGACATGGCGAATTTCAGCGGCAAGGTCCATGGCGGGGCGCTGCTCAACCTGCTCGACCGGGTGGCCTTTTCCTGCGCCTCGCGTTTTTCCAAGCAATATGCGGTCACGCTGTCGGTGGATCAGGTGATGTTCAAGGAGCCGATCAACGTCGGCGAACTCGTCACTTTCCGCGCCTCGATCAACCATGCCGGCCGCACCTCCATGGAGGTCGGCATCCGCGTCGAGGCGGAGGAAATCCGCTCCGGCGCGCGGCGGCATACGAATTCCTGCTATTTCACCATGGTTGCCGTCGATGGCGCGGGCCGGCCGGTCGCCGTGCCGGACTGTCGGCCGCGCAATGCGATTGAAGAGCGGCGTCATCGCGCTGCCGAACTGAGGCGCAGCCTTCGCCGCGAAATCGCGACCCGGCTGGAATCGGTGGCGGAAACGGGTGTCGACCCGACGGGCGGCGGGCTCGATCTGTAGGCTTGCTCACTCTTCTCCCCGCCGGGGAGAAGTGCCGAGCGCATGCGAGGCGATGAGGGGGTCTTCGCCGCAAACCCGGAGCCAGCCGTGGCCCCCCGCCCCCCCGGCCGGCCCCCCACAACCCCCCGGGGGGGCGAGGGGAATAGCGCCCGACCACCCACCC
>JAVBSF010000137.1:0-2572 GCA_031556925.1 Pararhizobium sp. | reverse complement strand
ACAAAATTTTCAATTGAAACTAGCTAAGCTGATTCTCTGAACATGCAGCCCTCCTATTTCAATAAATGCTAAATCTAGCTATCATTGCCCACACCTAAGCTTAAAACTATCTATCGCACATGAAAATTATCTCTTGGAATGTCAACGGCATACGTTCAATGTTAACTAAAGGCTTTTATGCCTTTGTCGAAAGCCATCAACCAGATATCTTATGCCTGCAAGAAACAAAAGTTGGACGCAGTTCCATCCAGTTAGAGCTCCCTGGCTATGAGCAATTTTGGCACAATGCCAACAAGCCTGGTTACTCTGGCACGGCAGTTTTCACAAAAATTGCTCCCTTATCTGTGAAGATGGGCATGGACATCACTGAGCATGACCAAGAGGGACGCTTGATGACCTTGGAATTCGACAAGTACTTTCTCGTCAACATCTACGTTCCCAATTCAAAAAGAGACTTATCGCGCCTTCCTTACCGTTCAACAGAATGGGATGTTGCACTTTTACAGTACCTTAAGAGCCTGGAGACCGCCAAACCGGTTCTTTTTTGCGGCGATTTGAATGTCGCCCATACAGAGATTGACCTCTCTTCGCCAAAGACAAATACGCGCAGCCACGGTTTCACCGACGAAGAGCGACAAGGGTTTAGCAACTTCGTCAATGCAGGCTTTATCGACCTTTTCCGCGAATTTGAAAAAGGTGGCCAACACTATACTTGGTGGAGCCCTTTTCAGCAGTGCCGTGCACGCAATATAGGCTGGCGCATCGACTATTTCCTGGCATCAAAAGCCTTGCGTTCAGAGATTGTCAGCTGTTACCACCTACCTGACGCAATGGGATCTGACCATTGCCCTGTGGTGGTGGAAACACGATTTTCCCCCTAGACTCTGAACATAGCGTTGTATACCTCAATAAAGATCGCTCTCTGCCGGCATTGCCCCCTTAAAGCCTGTGCACCTAAAAATCCATGCGCCATTAAGGGTATCCCACGGGGCTTGCACAAGTGGAAACTCACCAATCCATTGAACATCGCTGTAGTATTGACTTAACTGTTGGGTGTAGTTCTCAATAGCACTCTGTCGCCGCAATTGTAGCTGTGGGGCTTTTTCGGTAGCGACAAAGAAGGCCACAGTCTTTGGCTCCTGAGGGATCCCTGGCCAATAGGAAAATTGATTCTTGCGTATTCCCTGCAAGTTGAGAAAGTAAGCGCGCTGTTGCTTTGGACCATAAAAGCTAAGCAGGCTGCACGTCTGATATTTATCAGCGATCAGATAGTGTTTATCGGCATCATACCCTCCCATGGCCAACGCTTGAGGCAATTGTTGCCACCCTTGATTGTGTTTGAAAGGATTGATCTTGTAAGCCCATGGGTAATGGGGACTTAAGATTGGCAAACTCACAGCCGTTGCCAATAATATCACATTGGCTACAGCAGCAATCGCTAGCCAACGGCGCCCTTTCACCATCTCCTCGCAAGCATACCAGCATACTAGCACAATAGCTGTTGGATAAGCTAAGTCGACCCAATTGCATTGAATTTTTTTAAATAGCGACAAGCTACCGTAGATGCCAAAAGAAACGATCGTCACCGCAGCACACCACTTTAAAGAAGGGCTTAGCATCCTCCACCTAGCGAAGAGCGCTCTAAAAGCCCCCACTAACAAAATCGCATAGATTGGCGACAAAAGCAGCATTTGACTACCGATAAATTCGCCGATATTGCCTTTAGTTGCTGTTGCCACAGCGGCATTGTTAGCTGTCGCAGGATTGACAACTGTCGAGATTACATGCCTAAACGTTGGCCAATCGCTTTCAGCATTCCACACAACTGTCGGAAGCAGCGCCAGTAAAGAAATGGCAACTCCCTGCAGCAATGACTTATAGCGATAATCTTGCATAAAAATCATCGCCACAGCCACCCACAACCAAAGTGTATATATTGGCCACTTAAAGAGTGCCCCACAAAGAATGCAAAGGCCAATCCATCGATAGGGCAAGGGTTTGTTTTGCTGTAAAGCGCTGCAAACAAATACCGATGCCAAAGTCCAAAATAAGATCATCCCCCCATCGGTGATGGCCAAAAACGTCGCTCCAAAGCCAATGGGAGTCAATGCAAAAGCAAGCCCTGCCCACAGGCAAGTCAATGGAGAAAGAGCACACGCTCTTGCCAGAAAATAA
Source organism: Pararhizobium sp. (assembly GCA_031556925.1). Taxonomy (GTDB): domain Bacteria; phylum Pseudomonadota; class Alphaproteobacteria; order Rhizobiales; family Rhizobiaceae; genus Pararhizobium. The sequence continues at coordinate 397 of JAVBSF010000137.1, read as the reverse complement.
ATTGCCACAGATAGCAGAGAGCCCATAAGCAAAGCCCCTAATCTAACACCTAATTCAGAATTGCCAACAGCTGCCGCCGAAGCTGCTATTTGCCAAGCAATGCCAGGAGGCTTGCTATAGTAGCCAAAGGCAAGCTCTTGGCTCCACGTCCAATACTGCGCTTCATCGGGGCCTAAGCCGATAACGCCAGATATGATTAAGGCTATGACCAATACCGCCTTCAACGACAGTGCGGCGATCAAGCAACTTAAGTAAGGGTATTTTGACATAGGCTCATCCAACGGTAATAACTTAAGAGATTATCTCTAAACTAACGTGCATTTTACCGTTTATTTTATGTTACTCTTAAGTTTTTAGATACCCTTAAAACTTTAGAGTGTGTCTTCAAAGCATCCGA
>JAVBSF010000326.1:0-2818 GCA_031556925.1 Pararhizobium sp. | reverse complement strand
CGGGGTGGTGGGTTATCAGCTGCTCGGGGCCGACAAGTCGCTGGCGACTGCGCCGTTGACCGGCTTCAATATCGGCGTTGCCTTCGGCGCTATTTTCGTCGCGATGCTCTCGCGGCATCTGGGGCGCAAGATGGCGTTTGTCATCGGTGCGTTGCTGGGGGCGGCCGGCGGTATCTTTGCGGCTTACGCGCTCTATCTTGCCGATTTCTGGCTCTTTGCCGTCAGCCTGCTCGTGATCGGCCTTTCCGGCGGCTTCACCCAGAAACTGCGTTTCGCCGCCGCCGATGCCTCCCCGAGCGTCTACAAGCCGAGGGCGATTTCATGGATATTGGCGGGCGGCATGGTTTCGGCCGTGCTTGGGCCGCAACTGGTGATCCAGACGCGGGACATGCTGGCGCCGATCTTTTTTGCCGGCGCATTCCTCGCCGTCGTGCCGGTTGCGCTGCTCGCGATCCTCTTTCTCGCATTCCTTCGATTGCCCGATCCGCGGCCGGCGTTGAACGCCGCCGCGTCCTTGCCGACGCGCCCCTTGCGCGAAATCGTGATGACGCAGCGTTTCCTGACCGGCATGGTCTGCGGCATCTCCACCTATGCGCTGATGACCTTCATGATGACCGGAGCGCCGATCGCCATGGTCGTCGGCTGCGGTTTCCCGCAGGACATGGCGACGCTCGGTATTCAGTGGCATGTGCTGGCCATGTTCGTGCCGAGTTTCTTCACCGGCATGCTCGTGAGCCGGTTCGGCGCGGAGAGGGTGGTCGCCTGCGGATTGTTTATCCTGATGGCCTGCGCTCTGGTTGCCCATGCCGGTATTGCGCTCTGGAATTTCTGGGGTGCGCTGATCCTGCTCGGCCTTGGCTGGAATTTCGGTTTCATCGGGGCGACGGCCATTGTCGCATCCAGCTACCGGCCTGAGGAAGCGGACAAGGTGCAGGGCTTTCACGACATCATCCTGTTCAGCGCCGTGGCGCTTGCCTCCTTCGGCTCGGGCAAGGTGCTGACGGCCTATGGCTGGGACATGCTCAACGCAGCCGTCTGGCCTCTGACCATTCTTTGCCTGTTGTTGCTTTTCGCGCTGTTTGCGCGCGAAAAACGTCGATCAGCATAGTTTTTCCCCCAAAAGACGTGGCTTCTTGCCCGTAAGTGGTCGCCAACATACCGAAAAACGTAGGTTTTTTCGGTTTTGGCGGCTTGACGATACCGATTCGTCCCCTCACTCTGGCCCCGCGTCTTCCCCTCAAGCTTGAGGAGGCACGGGAAGATTGCAAGTCCAAAGTATCCCGCTTTTCGGTGGTGACACTTGAATGGCCGCGGATGCTCTGGAGAGGAGAGGGAGCAATCGTGACCTTCAGTCATGCTTGAGCTTCCAGCCCTGCGGAACGGAGTGAGCCCGCAGGTTCGCAACGGAGGAAAGAGCGAATGAGCATACTTCTGGGCGTAATCGCATGCGGGTTGCTGTCGGTGGTCTATGCCATCTGGGCGACCCGGTCGGTGCTTGCCGCCGACCAGGGCAATGCCCGCATGCAAGAGATTGCGGGCTTTATACGCGAGGGGGCGCAGGCCTATCTCACACGTCAATACAAGACCATCGCCCTTGTCGGCGTCGTCGTTTTCATCGGCGCCTGGGTTCTTCTTTCGGCGACGGCCGCGATCGGCTTCCTGATCGGTGCCGTGCTTTCGGGCGCTGCCGGCTTCATCGGCATGCATGTCTCGGTCCGCGCCAATGTGCGCACCGCCCAGGCCGCATCCGTCAGCCTGTCTTCCGGGCTCGATATCGCCTTCAAGTCCGGTGCGATCACCGGCATGCTGGTGGCCGGCCTCGCGCTGCTTGGCGTTTCGATCTACTATCTCATTCTGACGGTCGGTCTTGGCCACGAGAGCGGCTCGCGTGAAGTGATCGATGCGCTGGTCTCGCTCGGCTTCGGCGCTTCGCTGATTTCGATTTTCGCCCGCCTTGGCGGCGGTATCTTCACCAAGGGCGCAGACGTCGGCGGCGATCTCGTCGGCAAGGTGGAAGCCGGTATCCCCGAAGACGATCCGCGCAACCCGGCGACCATCGCCGATAACGTCGGCGATAACGTCGGCGACTGCGCCGGCATGGCGGCCGACCTGTTCGAGACCTATGCCGTCTCGATCGTCGCGACCATGGTGCTGGCTGCGATCTTCTTCGCCGACAGCGCCGGGCTTGCCACCGTCATGGTCTATCCGCTGGCCATCTGCGGCGCCTGCATCATCACCTCGATCGTCGGGGCGTTCTTCGTGAAGCTCGGCTCCAACGGCTCGATCATGGGCGCGCTCTACAAGGGCCTGATCGTCACGGGAGTCCTGTCAATCGTCGGGCTTTGGGCTGCCACATCGGCAACCATCGGCTGGGGCTCCATCGGCGCCGTCGACGGCAGGGATATCACCGGCACGAACCTGTTCATCTGCGGCGTTCTCGGCCTGATCGTCACGGCGTTGATCGTCGTCATCACCGAGTATTATACGGGCACCAACAAGCGCCCGGTCAACTCCATCGCCCAGGCATCCGTCAGCGGCCATGGCACCAACGTTATCCAGGGTCTTGCCGTTTCGCTGGACTCGACGGCGCTGCCGGCCATCGTCATCGTCGGCGGCATCATCGCCACCTATCAGCTCGGCGGCCTGTTCGGCACCGGCATCGCGGTCACCGCCATGCTCGGCATCGCCGGCATGATCGTGGCGCTCGATGCCTTCGGTCCGGTCACCGACAATGCCGGCGGCATCGCCGAGATGTCGGGCCTGCCCAAGGAAGTGCGCCAGTCGACCGACGCGCTCGACGCGGTCGGCAACACCACCA
>JAVBSF010000462.1:0-15812 GCA_031556925.1 Pararhizobium sp. | reverse complement strand
GGAGCGCGCCCAGCAACTGCGCGTCATCGAAGACGCCTGATCGATCTCACAAAGAACTAAAAAACCGGCCGGATCGCTCCGGCCGGTTTTTTGTATCCGCTGTTCAAGCGCCGCTTTACTGGCCGCTTGCCGCCGGCGCGCGGCTCCAGGCCTGCAGCGCCTTGGTGAAAGCCTCGGTGCCTGCCGGGCCCTTTTCCAGCGTCAACAGCGCGCGACGGCCGTTGCGATAAGTGAGCGGCACGTCGATCCAGCTACGGGTGCGCAGAAGCTCGGTGTTGGTGGCGACCGCTTCCGGATAATCGTTGAGCGCGATCATGTGGAAATCGTCGGTGATCTTGGCCGGAACCGCGATCAGGGCGTCGCCCCGCGCCTGCTCGTTCTGCTTCATCGACACGCGCTGCACGCTATCGATGGCGCCGCCCTCGAAATTCTCCGGCAGCGAGAAGACGAACTCGATCACATGGCTGGCGGGCAGCGATGGGTCGGTGTTGCGCTTCAGGGTCATCAGCGCGGTCAGCCCGCGCTCCGGCACGCTGATCTGCGCCTGCACCGTCGGCTCCGGGGGAGCGTCGTTGCCCGGAGATTCCTCCTTCAGCGACCAGGCCACCGTCCCCTCGATCGCCGTCGGCGACGATTGGCCGAGACGTTCTTCGTAAAGGAACATCTTCTGGGCGCCTTCGGGGACCTGAACCGTCGCGGTCGCGGGTGGCTGACCGGCCGTCGTTGCCGGGGTGGTTGCATCGCCTGTTGCCGGCGTGGTGGCAGCATCGGCCTGCGCGACCGGCGTTCCCGCCTCGGTCTGCGGCGCGACGGACTTGCCCTCGGCCTGGTTGCCCGCCTCGCTGGTCGCGGCCGCCGGGCCGTTGTCGACCTCGGTGCCGTCCGTCTGCAGGCGTTGCGTAAATTTCGTCGCGCCGCTGTCGAGCGCGGCGACATCGGTCGTCTGCGGCTGCGCCGCATCCGTGTTCGATGCCTCCGGCGTCGTCGCGGCAGGCTCCGTCGTTTCCGCCGCCGGCTGTACCGGCGCGGAGGTCGTGACCGAAGCGACGGTCGCGGAGATCCAGTTGTTGACCGCATCGCGGTTCAGCCAATAGGCATAGCCGCTGCCGCCAAGCACAAGCAGCACCGCTGCCGCTATGCCTGCGATCTTCAGGCCGGAGCCGGAACGTCTCGGCTCGACACCATAGGAAACCGGGCGCGGCGGCATGGTTTCGGGACCGGGCACCGCCGGGGTGCCCTCGGCCTCGGTCGCAGCCGGCTGTTCGCCCTTGTCCAGCAGACGGTCGATATCGTCCCAATGGGCGGTCGGCAGTGATACCGCCGGCTCCGCCGCCGTCTTGTCGACCGGCCATGACCAGTCGGAAATCGCCGGTTCGCTGCCTTCGACGGCCGCTGGCTTGGTTGGCTGCTGGAACGGATCGCTATCGTCCCACTCCCAGGAATGCGACGGCTCGGCCGGCGTGTCGTGTGACGCATGATCGGCGGAGACAGGCTCGGGCGGCATATAATCGGCAAGGTCGAGCACCTTGCCATCGCCCTCATCGGCGCTTTCGGTCCAGACGGGTTCGGCTGCCGCTGTCGCGGCGGCAGGTTTCTCCCACTCCGGCAGCTCCCATTCCGATCCGGCGGCCGGCGCGGCATCGCGGGCATCCTCTTCGGAAGGCGCCTCTACAGCTTCGGTCGTCGCCGGCTCATGCCACGGCTCCTGCGGCAGAACGACAGGCACGTCGTCCGCTTCCAGCCGCTCCCCGACCTCTTCATGGACGACACCTTCGGAAACGACCTCCGGCTGCGGATCGACTGAAACAGTCTCCGGTTCCTCGATCGGGGCGTCATTGCGGTCGTCTGCTATGGCATCGGAGGCGGCAGCGGGTTCCGGCAGGTCAGCCGCTTCCGGCCATGCGGCTTCAGGCTCTGGAGAGACCGGCACGTTCTCGACGATTTCGGCTTCCGTCGGCTCGTCAGCAACGACCGCCGCGTCTTCCACCGGCTCCGGCTGCTGCTCAACCTCGGCCTCTTCCGCGACAACGGTCTCTTCAGTTTCGGCGACCGGCTCCGATACGGCAGGTTCCGGCTCCGCATGGACCGGTGCGGTCTCTGCGGGAACCTCTTCGGGTGCCTCTGCAACCGGCTCCTCGTAGATGGCGGCTTCCGGTGCGAGATCGGCATCGTCAAGCGCCGGCAGGGCTTCCGCGTAGTCGCTCTCGACCTCTGATATCGCCGCCTCGAGCTTCACCATCTGGCGCTCGATCATATCGTCCGAGGGACGCGGCTTCATATTTTCGAGCTGACGGCGCACGGCGCCACGGGCCTTTTCATAGACCTTCGACCGCATTTCGGGAACATTGTCCGAGAGACCGTCGACGGTCCTTCGAATAACAGCAACAAAATCCGCCATCAGAACTTTCTCATACCCTGCAGGGTGCCCGGCCCTTTCAGGGCCAAGCTATTCTTTTTCCAGATCAGACCGTGAAGATTAGTCTTCAAACGGGTCCGTCACAAGTATGGTGTCGTCACGCTCGGGGCTGGTCGAAAGAAGCGCGACCGGCGCGCCGATCAACTCTTCCACCTGGCGGACGTATTTGATCGCCTGCGCCGGAAGATCGGCCCAGCTGCGCGCACCGACGGTCGATTCCTTCCAGCCTTCCAGCGTGATGTAGACCGGCTTCGCCTGGGCCTGCTGGGCCTGGCTCGCCGGCAGATGGTCGATCTCGACGCCATCCAGCGTATAGCCGATGCAGATCTTCAGTTCGTCGAGACCGTCGAGAACGTCGAGCTTGGTCAGCGCGATACCGGTGATGCCGTTGGTGGCGACCGACTGGCGCACCAGCGCCGCGTCGAACCAGCCACAGCGGCGCTTACGGCCGGTGACGGTGCCGAATTCATGGCCCTTTTCGCCCAGGAACTGGCCGATCTCGTCGTGCAGCTCGGTCGGGAACGGACCTTCGCCGACGCGGGTCGTGTAGGCCTTGGTGATGCCGAGGATATAGCCGAGCGAGCCCGGCCCCATGCCGGAACCGGCGGCGGCCTGGCCGGCGACGGTGTTCGACGAGGTGACGAAGGGATAGGTGCCGTGGTCGATATCGAGCAGCGTGCCCTGCGCGCCTTCGAACAGGATGCGCGCGCCCTTGCGGCGCTCGCGGTCGAGCAGCAGCCAGACGGTATCCATGAACGGCAGCACGCGGGCGGCGATCGAGGAGAGTTCCTGCATGATCGCTTCGTGGCTGACTTCGGCTTCGCCGAGGCCACGGCGCAGCGCATTGTGGTGGGTCAGCAGGCGGTCGACCTTGGCCGGCAGCGTGGTGAGATCGGCGAGATCCATGACGCGGATGGCGCGGCGGCCGACCTTGTCTTCATAGGCCGGGCCGATGCCGCGGCGGGTGGTGCCGATCTTCGTGCCGCTGTTGGAAGCAGCGTCCTCGCGGATGCCGTCGAGTTCGCGGTGCAGCGACAGAATGAGCGTCGCATTGTCGGCGATGCGCAGATTGTCCGGGGTGATCGTCACGCCCTGCTTGTCGAGCTTTTCGATTTCGGCGATCAGCGCATGCGGGTCGATGACGACGCCGTTGCCGATGACGGCAAGCTTGCCCGGACGCACGACGCCCGACGGCAACAGCGAAAGCTTGTAGCTCACGCCATCGATGACGAGCGTATGGCCGGCGTTATGACCGCCCTGGAAGCGCACGACAATATCCGCGCGTTCAGAGAGCCAATCGACAATCTTGCCCTTGCCTTCATCGCCCCATTGCGAGCCGACCACGACTACATTCGTCATTTTCGTCTTCCTGTTGCTCGGCGCTTATTCCGCAAAGTCTTGCAGCACGCCACCTTCAAACCCGCGCATCTATACTGGTTTGTTTTTTGGAAAGCGACCCTGTTAGGCAGGTGAATCAGGGTTTTTGCATGACACTTGCGACCTTTAGCCTGTATCACGGTGCCTCGAATGCTCTGATTGCGCAATGCCGCCGCTGCGAAATGCAAGGAAATGCCCTCCATGAACCTGCAAGCCTACATCATCCTGTGTATTACGACGGCAATCTGGGGCGGAAATTCGGTGGCGGGAAAGATGGCGGTGGGCCATGTCAGCCCGATGATGCTGACCTCCATGCGCTGGGCGATCGCCTGTCTCATTCTGCTCGCCTTCGCCGCGCCGCAGGTGAAGCGCGACATGGCCGCCATCCGCAGGAACTGGCTGTTGCTGTTCAGCTACGGCATCTTCGGCTTTACCGCGTTCAATGCGTTCCTCTATTCGGCGCTGCAATATACCAGTGCGATCAATGCCGTCATCGAGCAGGCCGGCATCCCCATGGTCATCTTCCTGATGAACTTCCTGCTGTTCCGCACGGCGGTCTCCTGGGCGCAGATCGTCGGGTTCACGCTGACCCTCGTCGGGGTGGTGCTGACGGCCTCCCATGGCAACCCGGCAACGCTGCTGGCCCTGGAACTGAACCGGGGCGACGCGCTGATGATCTTCGCCGTCATCGTTTATGGCGGCTATACGGTGGCGCTGCGCTGGAAGCCGGAGATTCATTGGAAAAGCCTGATCGCCGCCTCGGCTTTCGGCGCGCTGCTCAGCAGTCTCCCGCTGGTCGTCTGGGAAATGGCGCAAGGGCGCTTCATCTTCCCGGATACGGAAGGATGGGTGATCGTCGCCTATGCGGGGCTGTTTCCCTCGCTGGTCTCGCAAATCCTCTACGTGCGCGGCGTCGAGCTGATCGGCCCCAACCGCGCCGGACTGTTCATCAACACTATCCCGATCTTCGGCATGCTGCTCTCCATCCTGCTGCTCGGCGAAAAACTTGAGACATTCCATATGGTTGCCATGATCCTCGTGCTCGGCGGGATTGCCGTTGCGGAAAAAGGCAGGCCAAAACGCGCAGCGTGAGCCAAAGAGCCGTTAAAATTCGATGAAAGGCATATCGCCAGGCTTCGCCATATTGCTCAAGCATTTGGTAAAATTCGATTTAATTTTTGCTTGAGATTTCATTCGTAAGGTTTCCCCACGTTTGTGAGGACCCTACGATGAAAAATTTCAGGATTGCAACCCGCATCTATTTGCTAACGGCGCTAGCCCTCGTTTTCATGGCGGCCGCCATGACCTACAAGACCCAGTTCGCCAATGACGAGGTCAATGAGGAACGCAGGGAGATGCTGCAAAGCGTCACCGAATCCGCGATTTCCATCATTGCCGCCTATGAGAAGAAGGAAAGGGACGGCACCCTCACCCGCGAGGAAGCCCAGGCGCGGGCCATCGAGAACGTCATGGCGATCCGCTTCGGCGAAGGCGGCTATTTCTTCATCAACGGCTTCAACGGCATGATGATCGCGCATCCGATCGCCAAGGAGCTCGAAGGCACCGACGTTCGCGGCCTGAAGGACACCAACGGCAAGGCCTTCAATGTCGAGCTCATCAACCTCGCGCAGAATCCGGGCCAGGGCTTCGTCGACTATTACTGGGACAAGCCTGGCCAGTCCGCGCCGGTCGAGAAATTTTCCTATATCGAGGGCTTCAAGCCCTGGGGCTGGGGCATCGGCACCGGCGTCTATGCCGACGATCTCGCCGCGAAATACCGCAGCTCGATGATCATGACCGTCGCGATCACCATCGCCGCCGCCGTCGCCACCCTTGCCGCAGCGCTCGCCATCAGCCGCACGATCAGCATGCCGATCAACCGCCTGAAAAACGTGATGCTGGAAGTGTCGGAAAACGACACCCGTTCGGACGTGCCCGACACCGACCGCAAGGACGAAATCGGCAACATGGCCGCAGCGCTCGTCTCCCTGCGCAACTCGGTGATCGAACGCAACGAGCTGGAAATCCGCCAGAAGGCCCAGCAGGAAACCATCGACAGCGAACGCAGCGCCACGGAGGCCAACCAGCTTGCGACCTCGCGCCAGCAGGCGGCCGTCGTCACCCAGATCGGAGCCGGCCTCGAAAAGCTCGCCAGCGGCGACCTCACCGCCTCCGTCGGCGATCTCGGCCCCGAATACGAAAAGCTGCGCGCAGACTTCAACACCGCCGCCGCCGCCCTGAAGGGCACGATCAGCGCGATCGCCGAATCCACTGCCATCGTCAATAGCAGCGCCTCCGAGATCAGCCGCGCGACCGACGACCTGTCGCGCCGCACCGAGCAGCAGGCCGCCTCGCTCGAGGAGACCGCCGCCGCCCTCGACGAAATCACCGCCGCCGTGCAGAATTCGACCGCCCAGGCCGAAGACGCCAAGCGCATGGTCGCCGATGCCCGCAAGGGTGCGGCCGCCTCCGGCGACGTGGTTCGCAACGCCATCAACGCCATGGGCCGCATCGAAGCTTCTTCCTCCAAGATCGGCGAAATCATCGGCGTGATCGACGACATCGCCTTCCAGACCAACCTGCTGGCCTTGAACGCCGGCGTCGAGGCCGCCCGTGCGGGTGAAGCCGGCAAGGGCTTTGCCGTCGTCGCCCAGGAAGTGCGCGAGCTTGCCCAGCGCTCGGCAAACGCCGCCAAGGAGATCAAGAGCCTGATCACCGCCTCCACCACAGAGGTCAATTCCGGCGTCGAACTGGTGCAGGCGACCGGCGAGGCGCTGGCCGATATCGAAACCCGCGTCAACGACATCAACGACCGTATCGTCGCGATCGCCACCGCCGCGCAGGAACAGTCGGTCGGGCTGAAGGAAATTAATACCGCCGTCAACCAGATGGATCAGATGACCCAGCAGAACGCCGCCATGGTGGAGGAGACCTCCGCCGCCAGCCAGACGTTGGCCGGCGAAAGCGACCAGCTTGCCAGCCGCATCGCCCATTTCTCTCTCGGCGACAGCTTCCAGCAGCAACAACAACCCCGCCGCTACGCCGCCTGACGCGGCCGGCGTTCATGGAATGAATACCGAGGGCGGGGGCTTTTGCCTCCGCCCTTTCCGTATCAGCCGAGAAGGCGCTCCATATAGGCGGCGCCCTCGCCGTAGCTCTTCAGCTTCTCCGCAAGTATCGGATCGGTGACGGTGGAAAAATGCTGCCTGCGCCAGAACGGGCGCGAACCGCCGACGGAAACCAGCCCGACGACGCCGAAGCCTTCATCGCGCGCCAGCGAGACGAGTTGAGACACGATTGCCGACCCCGCTCCCGATCCGCGTGTCAAAGGCAGAAGCGCAAGATCGTGCAGATACCAGCAGTCGGCATCGCCGGGGATCGCCTCCAGCCGCCGGTTGAGCGGCGGCGGGCGGCGGCGCGTCCACGGATGACTCAGGAGATAGCCGTCCACCTCCTCACCCCGCACCAGCGCGAAACACCCCTTCGGGCAAAGCCGCAGCCGTTCGGCAAGCACCGCCTCGTCCTCTGGAAAATCGGCATGGGAGACGGCTTGAATCGCAAGGATGGCGCCGATATCGCCGGGCGTTGCCTGCCGCCATTGAAACTTTGCCTGCATACTCATCTCCAATACGAACTCTACCCTTCCGGGCGGGTACTCAAAAGATATGGCGCGCCGATGAAAATCGACGCGCCATGATGATCAGTCTTGGGAGGTGCTGTCGGCAAAAGCCTTTCGTCCGCCACCGGCGGCGGCGGACGAAACCGTCAATCGACGTTGAAGGCGAGCAGCTTGGCCTGCCGGATCGCGGCATTGGCGCGCAGCTTGTCCAGCACATCTTCCGTGACCGGGCCATCGACATAGAGCAGCGCGATCGCATCCGAGCCCGCATCCTTGCGGCCGAGCTGGAAGTTGGCGATGTTGACGCCGGCATTGCCGAGCGTCGTGCCGATGAAGCCGACCATGCCGGGAACGTCGGTGTTGGTGACGTAGATCATGTGGTTGCCGACATCGGCATCCAGATTGATATCCTTGATCTGGATGAAGCGCGGCTTGCCGTCCGAGAACACCGTGCCGGCGATCGAGCGCGTCTGGTTTTCGGTCTTGACCGTGAGCTTGATATAGCCGTCGAAGACGCCCGACTTGTCGCGCTTGACTTCGGAAAGAATGATGCCCTTTTCCTTGATCATGATCGGCGCCGAAACCATGTTGACGTCGGCGACCTGACTGCGGATCAGGCCGGCGAGCGCGGCGCTGGTCAGCGCCTTGGTATTCATGGCGGCCGTCGAGCCGTCATAGAGGATCTCGATTTCCTTGATCGCGCTTTCCGTGACCTGGCCGACGAAAGCGCCGAGCACGTCCGCAAGCTTGATGAAAGGCTTCAGGATCGGCGCTTCCTCGGCCGTGATCGAGGGCATGTTGATGGCGTTGGAAACCGCACCCTTGATGAGATAATCCGACATCTGCTCGGCAACCTGCAGAGCGACGTTTTCCTGCGCTTCCGTGGTCGAAGCGCCGAGATGCGGCGTGCAGACGACGTTCGGGAGGCCGAAGAGCGGGCTTTCCTTGGCGGGTTCGACCTCGAAGACGTCGAAGCCGGCGCCAGCGACATGGCCGGACTTGATCGCATCGGCCAGCGCCTGCTCGTCGACGAGGCCGCCACGGGCGCAGTTGATGATGCGCACGCCGGGCTTGGTCTTGGCGAGGTTTTCACGACCGAGAATGCCGCGGGTCTTGTCGGTCATCGGCACATGCAGGGTGATGAAATCGGCCTTGGCCAGCAGCTCGTCCAGCTCGACCTTGGTGACGCCCATTTCCTGGGCGCGCTCGGCCGAAAGGAAGGGATCGTAAGCGAGCACATGCATGCCCAGCCCGATGGCCTTCTTGCAGACGATGCCGCCGATATTGCCGGCGCCGATGACGCCGAGCGTCTTGCCGGTGATTTCGACACCCATGAACTTCGACTTTTCCCACTTGCCGGCCTGCGTCGAGCTATCGGCCGCCGGCAGCTGGCGGGCAACGGCGAACATCAGCGCGATGGCGTGTTCAGCGGTCGTGATCGAGTTGCCGAAGGGGGTGTTCATGACGATGATACCGCGACGCGAGGCGGCCGGGATATCGACGTTGTCGACACCGATGCCGGCGCGGCCGATGACCTTCAGGTTGGTCGCGGCTGCGATCAGCTTTTCCGTCGCCTTGGTGGCCGAGCGGATGGCGAGGCCGTCGTAATTGCCGATGATTTCGGCGAGCTTGTCCTTGTCCTTGCCGAGCTGCGGCTGGAAATCGACGTCGACGCCGCGATCGCGAAAGATCTGGACGGCGGTTTCCGAGAGTTCGTCGGATACGAGAACGCGAGGTGCCATGATGGGCTTCCTTCAAAAACGGTTCAGCGATGAAATATGGAGAATGGGAGGCTCCGCCTTATCGGCGAAGCCTTGGCATTTCACGTCAGGCGGCAGCCTGGGAAAGCGTCGCCTTCTGGGTCTCGAAGGCCCAGGAAAGCCACGGCATGAGCTTTTCCATGTCGGCGGTTTCGATGGTCGCGCCGGCCCAGATGCGCAGGCCCGAAGGAGCATCGCGGTAAGCGCCGATATCGTAAGCGACGCCTTCCTTTTCCAGAAGGGCGACGACGCCCTTGGCAAAGGCGGCCTGACCATCGGCATCCAGCGCCTCGACGTCCTTGTCGACGATCTTGAGGCAGACGGAGGTGTTGGAAGCGGTTTCCGGCTTCACGGCCAGATTGGCGATCCAGTCATTGGCGGCGATGAAGTCGGTGATGACCTTGGTATTGGCATCGGCCCGCGCCATCAGCGCCTTGAGCCCGCCGATCTTCTGCGCCCAGAGCAGCGCATCGATATAGTCTTCGACGCAGAGCATGGACGGCGTGTTGATCGTCTCGCCCTTGAAGATACCTTCGGAGAGCTTGCCGCCCGAGGTCAGGCGGAAAATCTTCGGCAGCGGCCAGGCCGGCGTATAGGTCAACAGACGCTCGACAGCGCGCGGCGAAAGGATGATGACGCCATGGGCGCCCTCGCCGCCGAGAACCTTCTGCCAGGAGAAGGTAACGACATCGAGCTTGGCAAAATCGAGGTTCTGGGCGAAAGCGGCCGAGGTGGCGTCGCAGATCGTCAGGCCCTTGCGGTCAGCCGGGATGAAATCGGCACTGGGAACACGCACGCCCGAGGTGGTGCCGTTCCAGGTGAAGACGACATCACGGTCGAAATCGACGGTGGTCAGATCCGGCAGCTCGCCGTAACCGGCTTCGATGCGCCTGATGTCCTTGAGCTTCAGCTGCTTGACGACATCCGTCACCCAGCCGGCGCCGAAGCTTTCCCAGGCCAGCATGTCGACGCCGCGCTCGCCGAGCAGCGACCAGAGCGCCATTTCGACGGCGCCGGTATCGGACGCAGGCACGATGCCGATGCGGTAATCCGCCGGCACGTCCAGAATGTCACGGGTAAGATCGATGGCCTGCTGCAGCTTCGTCTTTCCGACTTTCGCGCGGTGCGAACGGCCAAGCGGCGCGTCGGAAAGGGCATCGAGCGTCCAACCGGGGCGCTTCGAGCAAGGGCCAGAAGAAAAATGGGTATTGTTCGGACGTACGTCCGGTTTTGCGGTCTTCGCCATCTGCTATCCTTCCAGATAGATAGCTCCTCGTTGGGGAGGAGTGTCCCGCCGCCGGAGATATTCTTAGGCGCGCTGGAAGTCAAGAAGCTTGTGTCGCAGCGGAGAAGATTTTTGGCGCTGCGGTGATACCCGCTACCAGAGCGAGAAGCGCAGGCCAGCCCGGAATTCATGACGGGCAAAGCCGTCGTCGCTGGCGCTCGCGCCGCTATCCCGATAGAAATCGCCACCCGCCATATCGGAATAGCGATAGCCGAAATCGAGCTTCAGCCGGTCGCTGACGTCATAGGAGAAGCCGGCCATGACGGCATAGGTAAAGCGCCAGCTGCTGTCGCCCTTGACATCGCCGCTGACGGTGAGCGGCGACGGGCCGCAGTTCATGCAGGTAATGCTGACGGTCGTGGTGTCCCAGCTGAACCGGGTCGAGCCGATACCCGCGCCGACATAAGGCGTGAACCCCGCCAGCGTGGCGAGATCGATATAGCCATTGGCCATGACGCTGACCGCCCGATAATCCGCCTGGGCCGCCACATCGCAGGGAACGATGCCGACCCAGCCGGTGCACGCCCCGGTCATCTCGCCCTTGCCCTCGAAGTCGCCCTGGAAATAATCCGTCGTGAGATCGGCGCGAACCATATCGTTGAACTGGTAACCGATGCCGACGCCGCCTGACAGCGGCTTGCCGAAGCGGGCGTCATCGAAGGAACCGCCCGCGCCCCCGCCGAAGTTGAAGGAGGGATCGCCCTCGTGGCTCCACGGCGCATAGCCGATATCGCCGCGCAGATACACGCCGCTCGTCGCGCTCTCGGCGGCGGAAATCGTCACTTCCGGCGCATCGAGCAGATCATCGGCCGCGAACGCTGACGATCCGGCGATCATCGCAGCAAGCGACGCCGAAGCCGCCAGAAGGATATGCCGCCAGTTTTTCATCATCGCCTGCCTGAATGTTGCGAGGGCATTCGAATCGATGCCGCCCCGTTTACAAGCGTTAACTATTGCAGGCACTGGTTAAGCTGCGGTTAACCATGCTCCTTCGCAAAGCATTAACCGGCAGCAGGAGGGCAACGAAAAAGGGCCGCCGTTTCCGGCAGCCCCTTATGGTCGTTTCGAGCGCAAATCCTATTGCAACGCGTAACGCAGACCCATCTTGAAGTCGTGCGAGGTGATGTCGTTGAACTTCATCGGCGTATTGGTGACGGTGTCGTCATAGGCGTTGATCTTCCCCGTCTGCGCATTGCCGAGATCGAGATAGCTGTAGCCGAAATCGAGCGTCAGGCGATCGGTCGCCTTGTAGGCGATACCGGCATGCAGCGCCCAGGCCAGATCCCAGTTGTCGTCGCTGCCTGCATAGGCGAGACCACGCGTCGGATAGTTGACATCCCGGAAATGCGAGATCGTATTGCGCGAAGCGCCGATACCCGCACCGATGTAAGGCGTGATGCCGTACCATTCGCCGATATCGACGTAAGCATTCGCCATCAAAAGCCATTCGGACTTTTCGCCGCTATAGTCGTTGGTGCCGTCCCAGACGACATCGTCGCCCTCGATATGCCCATAACGGTCGGCGCCGGTGAATTCGGCCTTGCCGCGATATTGCACGATACCGTCGGCACGCAGCCAGTCGTTGAACTGGTAACCGATACCGATCGCCGCCGTGGGCGCGCTGCCGAAGCCGCCATCATCCACCATTTCGTGGACTTCGACGTCGTTGAAGAGCGGATGCTGCAGGTCTCCCAGCTGCTGATTGCTCATGCCGAGATCGCCGCGCAGATACCAGCCCCCCATCGGGACGACCACCGGCGGCGGCTCCTCGTAAAGAAGATCTGCCGCCGAAGCGGCTGTACTTGCGAGCATACCCGCCGCAAGGGCAATCAGATACTTGTGCATCGGTGTCTCCGAGTTTTCCAAGGGTTACGCCGCCAGCAGCAGCATTCCAGCAGATACTCTCAGAGCCCGGTTAATATCGGATTAAGCATAGAAATTTACTATGTTCGGTAACGATTGAGCCGCAAACCGGGGCCGGGCGCACACAAAAACACCGGCCTTTCGGCCGGTGCCAGCGTAAGTCCCTACAGTTCGGAGGGCAGTCAGGCGGCGCTGCGGGCGCTTGCGATGACGCCGATCAGTTCATCGACGATGCGCTCGACCTGCCCCCGGTCGTCACCTTCCGCCATGACTCGGATGAGCGGCTCGGTGCCGGAGGGACGGATCAGCAGACGGCCGTTTCCGGCAAGCTCGGCTTCCGCATCGGCGATCGCCTGGCGCACGGCCGGCTCCTCCAGCGGCTTGCCCGCGGAAATGCGGACATTCTTCAAGACCTGCGGCACCGGCTCGAAACGGTTGCAGACCTCGCTCACCGGCTTGTTCTGACGCTTGACGCAGGCAAGGATTTGCAGCGCGGCCACGAGACCGTCGCCGGTCGTGCCGAAATCCGACAGAACGATATGGCCGGACTGTTCCCCCCCGAGGTTGAAGCCGCCTTCGCGCATGCGCTCGACAACATATCGGTCCCCGACCTTGGTGCGATGCAGGTCAAGCCCCCTGGACTTCAGGTGCCGCTCGAGGCCCAGATTCGACATGACCGTCGCCACGATACCGTTGCCGGACAGCAGCCCGTCCGCCGCCCAGCTATCGGCGATGACGGCCATCAGCTGGTCGCCGTCGATGATCTTGCCGCGCTCGTCGACGATCAGCACCCGGTCGGCATCGCCATCGAGCGCGATGCCGATATCGGCGCGGACTTCATGGACCTTTCGCGACAGGGCTTCGGGATGGGTCGATCCGCAATCCAGATTGATGTTCTGGCCATTGGGCTCCGCGCCGAGCGTGACCACATCGGCGCCCAGTTCCCAAAGTGCTGCCGGCGCGACCTTGTAGGCGGCGCCATTGGCGCAGTCGATGGCGACGCGCAGGCCCTTTAGCGTCACATCGCGGGGCAAGGTGCGCTTGGCGTGTTCGATATAGCGATCATGGACGCCATCGATGCGCTTGGCGCGGCCAATGTCGTTGGATTTGGCAAGCTGGCCGGAGAGATCCTGATCGAGCAGTTCCTCGATCTGCGCCTCTATATCGTCGGAAAGCTTGTAGCCATCCGGGCCAAAAAGCTTGATGCCGTTATCTTCGAACGGATTGTGCGATGCCGAGATCATCACGCCGATATCGGCGCGGAGCGAACGGGTCAGCATGGCAACGGCGGGCGTCGGGATCGGGCCCAGAACGAAGGCATCGACACCGGCCGCCGTGAAGCCGGCAACCATCGCATTTTCCAGCATGTAGCCCGAGAGGCGCGTATCCTTGCCGATGACGACACGATGACGATGGGCGCCGCGACGGAAGATGGTGCCGACGGCGATGCCGACGCGCATGGCAAGATCCGGCGTCATCGGAAACAGGTTCGACTGACCGCGAATGCCGTCCGTACCAAAATATTTGCGCTTCATAGTCACTCCGTTCGTCGGCGGGGTATCGGCTTTCACAGGCTTGCTGATACCGGAGACCGCCTTCTTGTTTTTCTTCGGGGTTGCGCGTCGCTCGGGTTCAGAACGCATGCAGGCACCCATATTCTTGACGTTGCGACCGGCCTTCGCCTTGCAAATGAGCAAGGCGTCACAGTCGATTTACGCAGTTTTGCCATAGATTGGCGGTCTCGGCAGCCCGTTATAGCATCAGAAATCGTTACAGGACGTTACCTTTGGACAGGACCGCACATGGAAAAGCCGCCTCCGGCGGGAAGCGGCTTTCCTCATTTTGCGGGCGCGGCGACCTTATTGCGGCTGCGGCTCGAAGCCTTCGGCCTCATCGCCCTTTCCGGTGTCCTTCTTGCCGGCTGACGGTACGGCCGAGCCGCGGTGCGGCGGCGTGTCGTCGCCAAGATCGCGCGCCGGCTTCTCGCCACGGATCAGCGCCTTGATCTCGTCACCGGTCAGGGTTTCGTATTCGAGCAGCCCTTCGGCGATCGCAACGAATTCGCTGTGCATCTCGGTGATGATGCGGGTTGCTTCCACATAGGCCTCGTCGATCAGGCGGCGCACTTCGCTGTCGATCTTCTGCGCTGTCGATTCGGACACGTTCTTCGACTGCGAGACCGAATGGCCGAGAAACACCTCCTGCTGGTTTTCACCATAGGCGACATGGCCCAGCACGTCGGAGAAGCCCCATTGCGTGACCATCGCACGCGCCAGCTTGGTCGCCTGCTCGATATCCGACGAGGCACCGGAGGTGATGTTCTCCTTGCCGAAGGTAATTTCTTCGGCGACACGGCCGCCCATCATGATCACAAGGCGGGATACCATCCACTTGTAGCTCATGGAGTAGCGGTCGCCTTCCGGCAACTGCATGACCATGCCGAGCGCACGTCCGCGCGGGATGATCGTCGCCTTGTGCAACGGATCGGCGACCGGCACCTTGAGCGCCGTGATGGCATGGCCGGCTTCGTGATAGGCCGTCAGCTTCTTCTCGGCTTCGGTCATGGCGGAGGAGCGGCGCTCCGCACCCATCATGATCTTGTCCTTGGCGTCTTCGAATTCGAGCATGGTGACGACGCGCTTGTTGCGGCGCGCAGCCATCAGGGCGGCTTCGTTGACGAGGTTCATGAGATCCGCACCCGAGAAACCGGGCGTACCACGGGCGAGAACCTTCAGATCGACATTCGGGGCCAGCGGCACGTTGCGGATATGCACCTTGAGGATGCGCTCGCGGCCGTTGATATCCGGGTTCGGCACGACGACCTGACGGTCGAAACGGCCAGGACGCAGCAGCGCCGGGTCGAGAACGTCCGGACGGTTGGTGGCGGCGATCAGGATGATGCCTTCATTGGCCTCGAAACCGTCCATCTCGACCAGCAGCTGGTTGAGCGTCTGTTCGCGCTCGTCATTGCCGCCGCCGAGACCGGCGCCGCGATGACGGCCGACAGCGTCGATTTCGTCGATAAAGATGATGCAGGGCGCATTCTTCTTGGCCTGCTCGAACATGTCGCGGACGCGGCTTGCGCCGACACCGACGAACATTTCCACGAAATCGGAACCGGAGATGGTGAAGAACGGCACATTGGCTTCACCGGCAACCGAGCGCGCAAGCAGCGTCTTACCGGTACCGGGAGGGCCGACCAGCAGAACGCCGCGCGGAATACGACCGCCAAGGCGCTGGAATTTCTGGGGGTCACGCAGGAATTCGACGATTTCTTCCAGATCCTGCTTGGCTTCGTCAACGCCGGCAACATCGTCGAAAGTGACGCGGCCGTGCGCTTCGGTGAGAAGCTTCGCCTTGGACTTGCCGAAACCCATCGCCCCCCGCGAACCACCCTGCATCTGGCGCATGAAGAACAGCCAGACACCAAGGATCAGCAGCATGGGCAGAAGCGTGCCGATGTAGCTCAGGAAGCCGGACGAACCGTCGGAT
>JAVBSF010000073.1:0-17877 GCA_031556925.1 Pararhizobium sp. | reverse complement strand
GAGGAATTCCGGCGTGATGTTGGTGGCGTCGACGTCCTTGCCGTCGATCTTGATCGTCTTGTTGGCGATCACATTGGCGGTGAACAGCGCGTTTTCATCGCTTTCCGTGCCGTAGCTCGGGTCGACGTAGTCGATCAGGCCCTCATCGAGCGGCCAGGCGTTGACCTTGCCTTCCCATTCATCGACGATCGGGTTGCCGAAACGGTAGACTTCGGTTTCCTGATAGGGGTTGCGGGCCGCGAGCCAGGCTTCGCGAGCCGCCTTCAGCGTCGCCTCGCTCGGCGTGGCGATCAGGGCATCCACGGCCTTGTCGAGCGCCTGCGCGGTCGTCAGCGCGTCCTCAAACTTGGCGTGCGCCACCTCGGCGTAGTGCTTCACCACGGCGGCGGCATCGGTCGCGGCATGGGCGGGCGTGATCGCCAGCGCCGACGTCGCGGTCACCAGCGCCAGCATGGCGCTGCGAAGGAATGATGTGGTCATGACCTCTCCTGTGAGTCTTTTTCCGAATCATGTTCGGTATCCCCACCACCCGTCGCGGAACCCGGCGGGCAGCCTCCAGCGCCGTGCATAAGGCGCCGCTATAACAACCCGGCCTTCATGGACCAAAAGCAAACTTGTGTCAAAATGTATAGTTTAGAACGTTTTCAATGTGTAAGCCGAGGAGGAACGTCTCAGGACGCCTTTTCCATCACGCAGAAGAAGAAACCGTCCGTATCGGTGGCGGCCGGCGTCAGCGTCACGCTCATCATGTCGGCAGACCACGGCTGCGGCTTGTCCTCGCCGAAAAGCTCCGCCCAGCGATCGGCAACAGAGATCATCTCGAAATCGGGATTGGCCTCGCAGAAGGCATAGACCTGCGCCTCGTTCTCCTCCGGCAGCACCGAACAGGTGACGTAAACAAGCTGACCGCCCGGCTTGACGAAATTCGCAGCGCTCATCAGCGCTTCCTGCTGCTGGCCCATGCGCTCTTCAAGGCTCTTCTGCGTCAGGCGCCACTTGGTGTCCGGGCGACGGCGCCAGGTGCCCGTGCCGGTGCAAGGCGCATCGACGAGCACCTTGTCGAAACGGCCCATGAACTGCGCAAGCTCTTCAAAACGGTCATGCACCTGCACATTGCGGGTGCCGGCGCGCTTCATCCGTTCGATGATCGGCGCGAGTCGCTTGCGGTCGGTGTCATAGGCATGGATCTGGCCCTTGTTGTTCATGGCTGCCGCCATGGCCAGCGTCTTGCCGCCGCCGCCGGCGCAATAGTCGAGAACCTGATCGCCTTCCTGCGGATAGACGAGATCGGCGACGATCTGCGAGCCCTCGTCCTGCACCTCGAACCAGCCCTTCTGGAAAGACAGTTCAGCGGTGACGTTCGGCAAGCGCGACGGGCCTTCGCCCGCCTTCACGCGCACGCCGTTGCGGGCGATCACGGTCGGCTCGACGCCGCTGCGCTCCAGCGCCTTCAGCACCTTGTCACGGCCCGCCTTCAGCGTGTTGGCACGCAGGTCGAGCGAGGGACGCCCGGCCAGCGCCTGCGCTTCCGCCAGCCAGTCATCCTCGAAATTATCCTCGAAGGAAGGCTGCAGCCATTCGGGAATATCGCCCTGCACATGAAGCGGCGCGTCTTCCAGCTTGCGGCTGGCAAAGGCGGCCTTCATCGCCTCCGTCAGCGGCTCCGGCGCGAAGCGGTCGCCTTCCAGTTCGGCGGCCAGCTGCTCGGGCGTCACCCCCCATTGGCGGAACATCACGGCATGGCCGAGCGCGGTGGCGCTGTCGCTGTCCATCAGATACGCATGGGAAAGCTTCATCCGCAGCGCGTCATAGACGATGTTGCCGATCGCGGCGCGATCGCCCGATCCGGCAAAGCGGTGCGCCAGGCCCCAATCCTTCAGGGCGTCGGCCACCGGACGTTTGCGCGCTTCGATATCGGCCAGAACTTCAACGGCGCCGGCGAGCCTGCCACCCAATCGCATCTTCAACACTCCATTTTCCGCCGTGGTAGCGGCGATGGGCCCGAAGAGCAAGCCGCCATCGGCATTGGCGGCGGGTTGGAGCCTTATTCGGCCCCGAAGTCAGAGAGCTATGCTCTCCAACCGCCTTTCATCCCTCCCGGAACCTTTCCGGGCTGGCACGTTTTTGTCATACGTCAGGTTCAGCCAATAACCTGATAACAGATGCTGGCCGTTCCTGAACGGATCATGCCGATCTGCGAGGCCGCTCCCTTGGAGAGATCCATCACCCGGCCGCGAATGAACGGGCCGCGATCGTTGATGCGAACGACGACGCTCTTGCCGTTCTTGCGGTTGGTGACCTGAACCTTGGTGCCGAACTTGAGGCTGCGATGGGCGGCGGTCAGGTGGGCTGCGTTCATGCGTTCGCCCGAAGCGGTGCGGGAACCCAAAGCATACCAGGATGCGCCGCCACAGGCAGCACCGCTCTTGGCTTCAGCCGTCGTTGTCAGCGTTGCCCCCAGGGCAAAGACGAATGCGGCCGAAACGGCCGAGAATTTCCGGTTAGCCAAACGTAACCCCCTTGGCTTGTAATTTAGTCAAGTCTTACGAAGGCTTCGTTTTTCAGGGCGAAAAGTGGCGAAAAAGTGCCTCAACCTTTAACCCCCCATTAGGACTTCCGGCATTTCTGCGGGTTTTAAAGAATGACAAAAATTGAATCCGGCTAAGACTCCAAAGGGATTCTCTTTAGAATCAAAGCCGAAGCAAAAATCGATCTTAAACTTGGAAGTTTGATGCGGTTATCGAATAAAAACAGGATTAAATTTTTTTAAATCGCGCAAACAGCACCAATCCACAGGATAAAAAAACACGCGATCGCGCAATGGTTGCATTCGGCACCCCTGATCTGGATGCCCTATGCGCCCCTCCATCGGCTCCAAAGGCCGGTATCACCCCCGCCAGATGCCCTTCTCCCAAAGGTCGGCAAGAGAGGCCCGGTAGTCCGCGAACCGCATCTCATATCCAGCATCCCGGAGCTTGCGGTTGGAGACCCTTTTGTTCTCGCCATAGAAGGAGCGCGCCATAGGCGTCAGCTCCGCATTTTCGAAGGCAACTTCCGGCGGCGGCTCGACGCCCATCATGTGCGCCGCCATCGACACCAGATCCTGCGGCGGTGCCGGCTCGTTGTCGGTGATATTGAAGATGCCATCCCTGTTCTTCTCGATCAGCAGGGCGGTCGCGCCGGCGATATCCTCGACACGGATGCGGTTGAACACCTGATCCGGCTTGACCAGCCGCTTGGCCGTTCCCTCTTCCAGATTGCGGAAGGTATTGCGCCCCGGTCCATAGATGCCGGCCAGACGCAGAATGGCGACAGGCACGCCGGCGGCCTTGCCAAATGCCATCCAGGCCTGCTCCGCCTCCACGCGCTCGCGAGACCGCAGCGAGACGGGCTTGCATTCCGCCTCTTCATCCACCCAGCCGCCCTTATGATCGCCATAGACGCCGACGGTGGAAAGATACCCCACCCATTCCAGCGCCGGCATCAGTTCCCGGATGCGCGCAAAGCCGAGCCGGATCACCGGATCGCCCTCGCGCCCCGGCGCAATCGACTGGATCAGATGGGTCGCGCGGCCCATGGCCGCCGCCAGTTCCGGCGAAATCTCCTGGCCGTCATAAAGAAGAGCCTCGATGCCGAGTGCGCTCAGGTCCCGCAGCTTGTCGGCGGAGCGCGTCGTGCCGGTGATGCCGGATGCCTGGGGGAGCAGTTCCTTGGCGATGGCCTTGCCGGAATAACCGGCCCCCAGGATCAGAACGCGCATCATGTCACTCCCGCAAAAATCCATTCCCCGATCACGTCCGGATCGGTCTCATCTTTCCGTCTTGCCGCAAATTCGGAAAATTCGCCAGAGTTCATTAGCCGCGACAACGCCCAGATAGCCATGCCCCGCACCACCGGCGAGGCATCGTCCGCAAGCGAGACGCACGGTGCAATCATGTCGCGATCCCCGGAGTTTCCCGCCGCCATCAGCACATTGCGCACGAAGCGATCCCGCCCGATGCGCTTGACCGGCGAGCCCGAGAACATCGCCCGGAATGCCGGATCATCCAGCGCCATCAGCTCGCCGAGCTTCGGCGCCTTCAGCTCGTCGCGCGCCTTCAGCTTCATCTCGGAGGCGGTGGCGGCGAACTTGTTCCATGGACAGGCGGCGAGACAATCGTCGCAGCCATAGATGCGGTTGCCGACCAGCGGCCTCAGCTCGAAATCGATCGGCCCCTTGTGCTCGATCGTCAGATAGGAAATGCAGCGCCGCGCATCGATGCGGTAGGGCGCCGGAAAGGCATTGGTCGGACAGGCGGCAAGACAGGCGCGACAGGAGCCGCAATGATCCACCTCGGCCGCATCGATTTCCAGATCCGCCGTCGTGAACATGCTGCCAAGAAACAGCCAGGAGCCGAATTCGCGGCTGACGAGGTTCGTGTGCTTGCCCTGCCAGCCCAGCCCCGCCTGCTCGGCCAGCGGCTTTTCCATGACGGGCGCGGTATCGACGAAGACTTTCACATCCTCGCCCGCCCGCGCCGCAAAGCGCGTGGCCACTTCCTTGAGCTTACCCTTGATGATGTCGTGATAGTCACGGTTCTGCGCGTAAACCGAGATCGCCCCGCGATCCGGCCTTTCCAGAACATCGCGCGGATCATGCTCCGGCCCGTAATTCATCGCGAAGACGACGACCGAGCGCACCTCGCTCCACAAAACACGGGGATCGCCGCGCCGGTCAGCCGTCTCGGCCATCCACGCCATCGTGCCGTGCTGGCCTTCGGCAATGAACTGCCCGAGCCTTTCCGGCGCGAGCGGGATCGAGTTTGGCAGGGTCACACGACAGAGATCGAAGCCCTTGTCGCGCGCTTCGTCCTTCAGGAATGCCGTCAGCTTCAGGCGTTTGGCGTCCTGCCTGTCCTGCGATGGGCGGCCGCCGGTCATGGGAAAGCCTTTAAAAATCCAGATCCGCGTAATGCGAGACCGGGGTCACGCCGCGCACGCGCTCGGCCAGCAGCGGCCGGAAGGAGGGCCGCGATTTCAGCCGCTGGTACCAGTCCTTGGCCATCGGCGATTCCGTCCAGTCGATCTCGCCGAGATAGTCGAGCACGGAGATGGCGGCGGCGGCGGCGAGATCGGCATAGGATAGCCGGTCGCCGGCGAGATAGGTGCGCGAACCCGCAAGCCATGACAGATATTTCATATGCTGGCGAATATTGGCCCGGGACGTGCGCAGCACCTTGCTGTCCGGCGCGCCGCCGCCCTGATCCGGCGTCATCTGCAGCTTGAAGATACGTTCGCGCACCAAGGGCCGCGTCACGTCGGCTTCCATCTTCTGCAGGAACCATTCGACCAGCCGGCGGATTTCGGCGCGCTGGAACGGATCTTCCGCCAAGAGCCGGCGATCGCGCTTCAAAACGCCGTTGGTCTCGTCGAGATATTCGGAGATCACCATCGCGCCACAGAGCGCCCGCATGCTGTCGTCGACGTAGACCGGCAGCGTTCCCGCCGGGTTGAGCGCCAGAAAGTCGCGGCGCTTCTCCCAGGGCTGCTCTTCCGCAAGCTCGGTCTGATAGCCGTATTCGGACAGGATCAGCCGGACGAAGCGGGACGCGGTGGACATGGGGTGATGATATAATGTCGGCATAAGGAACTTCGTCGGTTCTATCAGGAGAGGACGGCTGTCAGGGCAGCGTCCGGATCGGTTCTTGTCGGGCGGAGGCCCGTGCCTATTCGCTGAAACCGGCC
Source organism: Pararhizobium sp. (assembly GCA_031556925.1). Classification (GTDB taxonomy): domain Bacteria; phylum Pseudomonadota; class Alphaproteobacteria; order Rhizobiales; family Rhizobiaceae; genus Pararhizobium. The sequence goes on along the minus strand of JAVBSF010000073.1, from coordinate 12,153 downwards.
GTTCCGTGGCGCACCGGAAAAAGCTATAGAAATTTGCAGCCTCAAACTCAAGCGAATCAGCCAATGCCTCTTCGGCGCTCAGGCTAGTCATTAAAACTTCAAGGATACTTAATTCATGGCGGATCAATCGATCATCAGCGCGCTTATCCTTGGCCTGATAGAAGGCCTCACGGAATTCATTCCCGTTTCCTCCACGGCCCATGTGCTGCTCGCCGGCCATTTCCTTGGCTTCAAATCTCCGGGCAACACCTTCGCGGTCCTCATCCAGCTCGGCGCCATCCTGGCCATCCTGCTCGTCTATTTCCAGCGGCTGCTGTCGATCGCGCTTGCCCTTCCCTCCAGCGCCAGGGCCCGTGGCTTCGTGCTCTCGGTGCTCATCGCCTTCCTGCCGGCCGCCATCATCGGCGCCATCGCCCACGATTTCATCAAGTCCGTGCTCTTCGAAACGCCGATGCTGATCTGCATCGTGCTGATCGTCGGCGGCATCATCCTCTACGCGATCGACAAGCTGCCGCTGCAACCCAAATACCGCGATGTCATGGATTATCCACCCTCGCTCGCTCTCAAGATCGGCCTTTTCCAGTGCCTCGCCATGATCCCCGGCACCTCCCGTTCGGGCGCCACCATTGCCGGCGCGCTGCTGATGGGCACCGACAAGCGTTCGGCGGCGGAGTTTTCCTTCTTCCTCGCCATGCCCACCATGCTCGGCGCCTTCACGCTCGATCTCTACAAGAACCGCAACGCCCTTGATTTCAACGATGTGACGATCATCGCCATCGGCTTTCTCGCCGCCTTCGTCTCGGCGCTGTTCGTCGTGCGCTCGCTTCTGAATTTCGTCTCGAGCCGCGGCTTCGCCCCGTTCGCCATCTGGCGCATCATCGTCGGCGTTGCCGGCCTGATCGGCCTGCTGGTATTCGGCTGAACAAACGAAAACCGCGTGCAGCTTCCAAAGAAGGCTGCACGCGGTTCCTGGCCCCCGCCATAAACGTCACGCACTCTTTTCAGAGTACGATTTAAAACTCAGTTTTCGGAAAGCTTGCCGATCGAGGCCGTGGTGCACGGATCGACGCCATAGGCCGGCGAGCAATCGCCGTGATGTCCCGCGACGGTCTTCGGCGCTGCGAAGGAACCGGCCACGATGACGAGTGCCGCACACGCAAAAAAGATTGCGATCGACTTGCCCATGAACTGTCTGCCTCTCGATATGGATTGACGTGCCGCCTTGGGGATTCGCAAGGCTCAGCGCGGCTGCTGTCTAAGCGTTGCGACTGACGTTATCAATACGGGAACATGTTGAATCCGAGGTAAATGCGAAACCTCAGAATTAGTGAGGCAGAAGTGCAACGCTTCGTCCCGGCTTGCTCTTCTCCCCAGCGGGGAGAAGGTGGCGCGCAGCGCCGGATGAGGGGGTCTCTCCAAGGATTCGGAGTTTGCCGAATCGCCCCCTCATCTGCCCTTCGGGCATCTTCTCCCCGCTGGGGAGAAGAGGAAAATCAAGCCAGACCGCGCGAAAACTGGCCCTGCGGGCGATAGCGCACGATGTAGGACGGCAGGATCGCTTCCACCGAGGTCGGCTCGATGCCGAAGGCCTTCAGTGTGCGGCCTTCGCTGGCGGCCGCATCCGAAACCACGTTGTCGGACTTCAGAAGCGTCACCTGATCGGCCGTCAGCGGCGGCTGGATGAACGGCACCAGCGAAGCAACCGAGCCGATCAAGGAGGCGATGCCGAAAGGCAGCGGCAGCAGCGTGCGCTTGCGGTCGACTTCCTTCAGCATGATTTCGAGACAGTCGCGGAAGCTCAGCACATCCGGGCCGCCGATTTCATAAACCTTGCCGCCTTCGACCTTGCCGGCAACGGCGCTGGTCACAGCTTCCGCGAGGTCAGTCACATAAACCGGCTGGAACGCCGTCTTGCCACCGCCGACCAGCGGCAGGAAGGGTGAGAAGCGCGACATCTCGGCAAATTTGTTGAAGAACTGATCTTCCGGGCCGAACACGACCGAAGGACGCAACACGATGGCGTCCGTCACCGTGTCGAAAACCGCCTTCTCGCCGCGACCCTTGGAGCGGGCATAGAGCGATTCGCTCTTCGCATCGGCGCCGATGGCGGAAATATGCACAAGCTTGGCGCCAACCCCACGGGCAGCTTCCGCCACCGCGCGGGCGCCAAAATCCTGAACGGCGTCAAATGTGTTGCGGCCGCTCTCGAAGAGAACGCCGACGCAGTTGACGACATGGCTTGCGCCGTGAACGGCGGCGTCGACCGAAGCGCGATAGCGCAGATTGGCCTGAACCAGCGAGATCTGACCGACATTGCCGAGCGGCAGCAGGAAGCCGGCGAGGTCCGGGCGGCGCACCGCGACGCGGATGCGATAGCCCTGGCGGGCGAGCGCGCGCACCACATGGCGCCCGACAAAGCCAGACCCACCGAAAACCGTGACGAGCGGCGGAATATTGGACAAGGTCATGGCACAGGCACTCCTGAAGTTCGCTAGGCGCGTTGCTTGGTATGATAGGGCTACATAGCCCAATCACCCGCCAAGGTGAAGGCTTATCCGACAGGCTTTTGCGCCGCACAAAGACGCAGAACCGAAAGAGCGGTCAGACGCCCTCGACGATCACCATCTCGGCGTCGGCAACGGATTGGCGGATCGCGGCGGCGATCTGGTATTCCGGAGAGTGATAACAGTCATGCGCCGCCTTCAGCGACGGAAACTCGATGACGACGTTGCGCGCCCGGACCTGACCTTCCAGCCGCTCATAGTCCCCGCCACGCGCCAGGAATTTGGCGCCGTATTTTTCAAAGGCCGGCTTGGCCGCCGTCACATAATCCTTGTAGCGCTCGGCATCGCGAACATCGACGCGCGCAATCCAGTATCCTTTTGCCATTGCCTTCTCCTCTTTATCGCCGCAAGCATGGGATGACTGTGATCCGGCAAATCGCGGATGCGGTCAAGCGGGGAGGTCTTCGATATAAAATGGCGCAGCGGATGAACACGCGGAAAAAGCCCGCCCTCTCGAAAGCTTTGCCGCTTCTTTCGCTTTTTATCGTCTGGCTGGCTGCGTGCTTGCCAGCCGCCGCGCGCGTCGCACCGCAACCGTCTGCTCGCGGCTGTTCGCCGAAGGTTTATGCCGCGCTTCGCGAACCCGCCACCGAGGAAAAATCAAGCATCGAAATCCGCTGCTCGCTGAGCCTCGATGCAGGCGACGTGATCACCAAGCAGCTCTTGATATCCGGCGAAAAGGCATCGGGTATCGAGATCGATTGCGGCGGCGCGGTTCTCGACGGCTCACGCGGAACCTTAAACTTCGGCAAGCCGACGATCCGCATTCGCTCGACCAAAGCCAAGGATGGCGGCTGGAGCGTGCCCCATGGCGTCACCATCCGGAACTGCACCGTCAAAGGCGCCATCCGCCTGCAAGGTTTGGGCAGCAATGGTCAAGCCGAACAGGTGCGCCTTTCCTCGCTCAAGCCGGGCCATACGACGCGGGCGCAGCAGGCTGCGCCAAACGGCATAACGATTTCCAGCGTAAACTTCGTGGCCGATGGCAATATCCCCCTCTATGCCGGCCCCGGCGTCACCAGTATGGCCGTCACCGGATCCCGTTTCACCGGAGAGAGCCTCGGCACCGCGATTTATCTCGATGCGGAATCGGCCCTCAACGTGATCTCCGGCAACAGGTTCGAGATGACAACGAAATCCCGCGAACTGATCGCCGTGGACGGCTCGGCCGAAAACCTCATCTCGCGCAACCTTTTCACAGACGCGGTCAACGGCGGCATCTTCCTTTATCGCAACTGCGGCGAAGGCGGCACCATCCGCCACCAGCCGCCGCAGCGCAACGAAATCACCGGAAACACATTCTCCTATCCGAAAGGCAGCCGCGATGTCGAACCGGCCATCTGGCTCAGCTCCCGCAACGGCGCCCGCCTCTATTGCCTGACAGCCCCTTCCGCGCCCTTCGGCAGCGGGTTGAGTTCAAAGGATTTTGCCGACAACAACACTGTCACGGACAACACCCTGAAGGGCGGCGCTCTCTCGCTCATCCGGGACGATGGCGGCAAGAACACGATCGCGGGCAATAAAGCAGAATAGACGGCGAGTTGACCGTTCCGGCGCGGAAGGCGACACTCCGCGATCTCGGGAGAAGGAGACAAACATGGAAGACACAGGCCACTGGCGACATATGCGAACCGCACCGAAGGATGGCAGCCGTATCCTCGTCACGATCCGCCCATCCGAACAGGGGCCGGGGGCCGTCGATCTCGCCTACTGGTCTCCTGGCGATCGATATGGCGGCGAAGCCTGGCGCTCTTCCGATTCCGCACCGGGCCGGATCATCCAGTATGCGGAGCCGGAGCTGAAGTGCTGGATGCCCATGCCGCTCGCCAACCTCGATCAGATGACATTGCCGCCCGCCTGGCAGGGCAAGGACGACGAGGAACTCGACGGGTCCGGGATCTGAACGTTATCGAGGCGCGCAACCTGATGGCAGGTCGTTTCGCTGCGATGCGGCGGCGGCCGGGCGGAACTTGCCCGAAGACGCCCCGCTCGGCCATCACCTTTTCAGCGCGCCGTCCATCTCGGCGATGATCGCCCTGACCGCCGCCAGCGGATCGGCCGCCTTGACGATCGGGCGGCCGACGACGAGATGGCTCGATCCGGCGGCAAGCGCGTCGCCCGGCGTCATCACCCGCTTCTGGTCGCCGCGGTCGCTGCCCGTCGGCCGGATACCTGGCGTCACGACGGCCATGCCCGCCCCGACGACAGCACGCACCGCGCCTGCCTCTTCCGCCGAGCAGACGATGCCGCCCATGCCGGCTTCCCGCGCCTGCTCGGCCCGGCGCAACACCAGCGCCTTGGGATCGAGCGCATAGCCCGCGTCCTTCACGTCCTCGGCATCCATCGACGTCAGCACGGTCACGCCCAGCAGGCAGAGGCCGGAGCCCCCGGCCGCCTCGACGGCCGCCTTCATCGCCTTGGGATAGGCATGCAGCGTCAGCATCGACATGCCCATCCTGGCGATGTTTTCCACGCCCTTGGCGACCGTGTTGTCGATGTCGAGCAGTTTCATGTCGAGGAAGACTTTTTTGCCGCTTTTCGCGAGATCGCGGGCAAATTCCAGCCCGCCGGCAAAGACCATCTGGTAGCCGATCTTGTAAAAGCTCGCCTCGTCGCCGATCGCGGCCACGATCTTTTCCGCTTCGCCGATTGTCGGAATATCGAGACCAATGATCAGCCTGTCGCGTGCGCTTGTCATGCCATCCATCCCCGCCATGTTTCGATGGGGGTCCAGTCGCATGCGAGAGCCCGATCCGCAAGGGAAAATGCAAAGAGATTGCCACCGCCCGCCGGCTGGTCGTGGCGCGCGATCGGCACATCAGCCAGATGGCATTTGAGCAGCGTACCCACCCCGCCATGCCCGACGAAGGCGACCGGGATGGCCGGATCATGCCTTTCCAGCACGCCGAAAACCGCCGAAACGATCCGCGCCTGCGCATCCGCCGCCCGCTCCCAGCCGCGAAAACTTTGCGTCGGGTTGGCAAAGAACCAGTCCGCCGCCGCCTCGAAGGCATCGGGTTTCAGAAAGCCGGTCGCGGAGCGATCGTTCTCGCCGGAGCGCTCAAGGATTTCGACGGGCCGCCCGGCAGCAAGGATCGCGGCCGTCTCCTGCGCCTTTACCTCGTCGCTCGAGAGAAACCGGCCGATATTGCGCACCCACTCCTTCCCGGCCGTCAGCCGCGTTCGCTCGATGCCAAGCTCGGACAGCCCCCATTCCGGCACCGGAACGGCAGGATCGATCCGCACCTGCGGATGGGTGATATAGACCGCGAACATGCCCCGCTCCGTCAGCCGTCAGTGCGCCTTGCGGTAGATCCAGAGCTGCGCCGGCGGAATGTTACGCACGACGAAGTCATAATGCGAGATCTGGTAGCGATCCGGCAATGCCACGACGGGCGAGAGCGGCCCGTAGGAAATCTGAATCACCGGACGGCCGGCGGGAATGCGCTTCAACAGATCCTCGATCAGCGCCACGCGGCGATACATCGGGAAGTTCAGGAGCGGCACGGCCGAAATCACGCAGTCGAACTGCTGGTCCCTGTGTTCGCCCAGCGTCGTCGTCAGGTCGAAGGCATCGCCATTGATGAAATTGACGTCGGGGAAGCGGCCGGTGAGATGCTTGTAGAAATCCGTCGAGAACTCGACGGAGACGAGGTGCTCCGGCTTCACGCCTTTTTCGAGAATAGCCTTGGTGATCACCCCGGTTCCGGGGCCAAGCTCGAGCACTGGAAGGCCCGAATGGGGATTGGCGACGCTCGCCATGCGCCGGGCGGTGATACCGGAGGTCGGGATGATCGCGCCGACCGCCTTCATGTTCTGCTTCCAGCCCTTGAAGAACCGGATTTCCTCGTCAAATTTCTGTTCGAAACGCTGCTTCAGACGAAAATTCATTTTTCTCCCCGCGAGCCGATTGAGCCCCGCAGAACCCGCCGCCCTCATGCGGCGTATTCGACGTGATGAATATTTGACGTGATTTGCGACAAAAACAAGTCTTTCCACGCCGTCAAGCGACAGGAAATTTCATATATCTGTTTCGCCGGCTAAAATGGGTATTCGCCGACCTGAAAGTCAAACGGCCCGGTAGACCATCAAGGCATCCCGGGCCGTTCGAAAAACAAGAATATTCTTACAGCGGGCACTGAGCCCATTCAGTTCAGGCTGAGTCGAAAATGGTGATTTTCCATGACCCGGAGCGCAGCGTACTTAAGTACGTGAGCACCGGAAGCATGGGAAAGCGCCATTTGCAGACCAGCCTGGGCTGAATGCTATACGCGCATCGGCATCAATACATACAAGGCATCGTCGCCGGCCAGATCGCGCACCAGTGTCGGCGAGCCGGGATCGGCCAGCATGAACACGGCCTCGTCGCCGGAAAGCTGGGCGGTGATATCGAGCAGGTACTTGGCGTTGAAGCCGATTTCGAGCGGGTCGCTTTCATAGCCCACCGGCAGCTCTTCCGTGGCGCTGCCCGAATCCGGGTTGTTGACGGTGAGCGTCAGTTGCCCGTCATTGAGCGAAAGCTTGACCGCACGGCCACGCTCGGAGGAAATGGTGGAAACGCGATCGACGGCCTGCGCGAAGGACTGGCAATCGATCTTCAGCTCCTTGTCGTTGTTGGCCGGAATGACGCGCTGGTAATCCGGGAAGGTGCCGTCGATCAGCTTCGAGGTCATGACGATCGAGCCGATGGTGAGGCGGATCTTGGCGTCCGACACTTCCACGGTCACCACGACATCCGGATTGTCGACCAGCTTCTGCAGCTCGCTGACGGTCTTGCGCGGAATGATGATGCCCGGCATGCCTTCCGAGCCCGACGGCGCCTCGATATCGGCGCGGGCGAGGCGGTGACCGTCGGTCGCGACGGCGCGCAGCTTCAGCTGGCCATTGCTCTCGATCGTGTGAATATAGATGCCGTTGAGGTAATAGCGGGTCTCTTCCGTCGAGATCGCAAACTGGGTGCGATCGATCAGCATCTTCAGGTCTGTCGCCTTGATGCGGAAGGTGTGACTGAAGGCGCCGGCGGTCAGGTCCGGGAAGTCGGATTGCGGCAGGCACTGCAGCGAGAATTTCGAACGGCCCGACTGCACGGTCATGGCCGTACCCTCGGTGTTCGTGGCGAGCAGCACTTCCGAACCATCGGAAAGCTTGCGCACGATATCGTAGAGCAGGTGCGCCGGCACCGTCGTCGCGCCCGGCTGCTCGATCTGCGCGGGGGTCGCCTCGGTGATTTCCAGATCGAGGTCGGTCGCCTTCATCTCAAGGCTTGCGCCATCGGCGCGCAACAGCACGTTCGAGAGGATTGGAATGGTGTTGCGGCGCTCGACCACGCGATGAACGTGGTGCAGCGATTTCAGGAGATTGGACCGCTCGATCGTAATACGCATGGGATGCTACCGCTTTCAACCAACACCGGAAGAAGCCTCCCGGCCTTTACCTTTGACGCCCCATCGGGCCCACAGAGATGTGGACGGGCAAAATGGCAGAAAGAAGCCGCGAAAATCAAGCGCTATCGCCGGGGTCGGCGGACGATTGTCCGCATGTTTTCCCGCTTGTCCCCGCTATCCCACAGGACTTGCCGCTTATGCCTGACAACAAGGCGCGGGTTCAGGCGGGACCATAGGTCAACCGGATCACATCCTCGGCGATCACATCATGGGCGAGAAGACGCAATGGCGGCCGGGGTCCGGCGAAATACGGCTTGCCATGACCGACCACGACGGGGTGCAGATAAATCCGGTATTCATCGATCAGGCCAAGCTGGGTGAGGCCATGCGCCAGCTCCGGCCCGGCCACCTCGATCTCTCCTTGCTGCGACGCTTTCAACCCGCGCATCGCGCCCTCCAGATCACCTGAAACAAGCTGCGCATTCGGTCCGACCGACGTCAGCGAGCGCGAGACGACCCATTTCGGCTGCCTGCGCCACGCCGCCGCGAAGGCCTGCTCGTCCGCATTCCATTCGGGATGCTCGTCGTCCCAGTAGCGCATGATCTCGTACATCCGGCGGCCGTAGATGCTGCCGGTCTGCTGTTCGGCCTCCTTGATGAAGTGACGAAACAGCGCCGGCCCCGGCGCGAACGCCATGTGATCGACATACCCATCCAGCGACTGGTTCATTCCAAACACCAGCTTGGCCATACCCGCCTCCTCCCTTTGCTTGGCAGCGTCGCATCAATCTGCTTGCATTTCACAACCAGTCATACCCCATCGCGGCGGATTTTGCACCATAATTGATTTTTGCGTGCGGGAGCGGTCTTCTCCCATTGACGTCCCGGCCCTTGCCGCCGCCGCCCTGCTCGCCCATAAGAAGCTGAACAGCACACAGAAAGCCCATGACCTTGGAACATCCGGCAGACGGCACCGACCGGCAGAAGACCTATCGCATCCAGAACATCGCCGTGCCCGCCCGCCCGCTGGAGCCGGCGCTCTATCTCGTGGCCACCCCCATCGGAAACCTCGCCGACATCACCCTGCGCGCGCTGGAAACCCTGGCCGGCGCCGATGTGCTCGCCTGCGAGGATACCCGCGTCACCCGCGTTCTTCTCGACCGTTACGGCATCGTCAACCGACCCTATGCCTATCACGAGCACAATGCCGACGAGGCCGGCCCGCGCCTGATCGCGGCGCTGCAGGCCGGCAAGTCCGTCGCTCTCGTCTCCGATGCCGGCACGCCGCTCGTGTCGGACCCCGGCTACCGTCTCGGCCAGGCGGCAATAGAGGCCGGCCACCGCGTCATCCCGATCCCCGGCCCCTCGGCCCCGCTCGCCGCCTTGGTCGGCTCCGGCCTCTCCAACGAGACCTTCCTCTTCGCCGGCTTCCTGCCTTCGAAGGACAAGGCCCGCCGCGATCGCCTGACGGAACTCGCCACCATTCCGGCCACCCTGATCTTCTTCGAATCCCCCCACCGCATCGCCGCCACCGTTACGGCCGCCTGCGATGTGCTGGGCGAAACGAGACAGGCCGCGGTTTGCCGCGAACTCACCAAAACTTTCGAGGAATTCCGCCGCGGCACGCTTGCCGAACTCAAGACCTTCTATGACGACGGTGCGGCCGTGAAAGGCGAGATCGTCTTCGTCATCGCCCCGCCGGATGCGCCTGCGCCGCCGAAGGAAGAAGACGTGGATGCCCTCCTCTCTGCCCTTGCAAAAGACATGTCCACCGGCAAGGCCGCCACCGAAGCCGCCAGGCGCACAGGCCTCAACCGCAAGGAGCTCTACGATCGCCTGCTGGAGCTGAAGGAGCGCGATGGCGCCTGACCCGGCCGATAACAGCAAGATCAGGGCATTGCGCAAAGGCGCAATCGCCGAATATCGCGCCATGCTCGCCCTTGTCCTCAAGGGCTACCGCATCGCCGCCTTCCGCTATCGCACCAGACTCGGCGAAATCGACATCATCGCCCGCAAGGGCGATCTCGTCGCCTGTGTCGAAGTGAAAGCCCGCGCGGATATCGAGAGCGCGGTCGCCGCCGTCTCGCCGCTCTCCCGACGCCGCATTCGCGCGGCAAGCGATCTCTGGCTTGCCCGACAACCCGACGCCGCAAGGCTTTCCATTCGCTACGACATCGTCTCCGTCAGTCCCTGGCGCTGGCCGGTGCATATTCCCGATGCCTTTTGAACAGCTGTGCACCGATGTTACAGAATCGACATCAAAGCGTTATCCCTGCGTCATGAAAGGTCTTTAGCGGGTTCCTCACCTAATACCAAGTCTCGATGGTAGGAGGCTATAGGACCGGCTCGATCGCGTTTTCCGGCTAGGAGAGGTTCGCAGAGCGATGCTTTCGCATCGGTGAAGGAACTCGACGACGCCGGAAAGCGCGAGAAGCCGGCCGAAGGTGACTTATGATTGCTCTCTGGCGTCGTTGCGATGCTTGTCCGATGCGAAAGCATCGCTCTGCGCATCGCGCCTAGCCAGAGAGCAATCATAAGTCATCCTATAGGCTCCTATCATCGAGACTTGGTATCAACCCTGGTGAAAGGAACTGCCCCATGATCAAGAACATCACGATGACCGGCCTCGCGCTGGCTTTCTCCGCAACCTCCTCATTTGCCGCGACCAACATCACCTGGTGGCACGGCATGGCCGGCCGCAACGGCGAAGTCATCAACGAGGTTGCCCAGAAGTTCAACGCCGCGCAGACCGCTTGCGCGCTGACCCCGGTTTCCAAGGGCACCTATGAGGAAGCGCTCGCTTCCGGCATCGCCGCCTTCCGCTCGGGCGAACAGCCGAACATCCTGCAGGTCTTCGACGCCGGCGCCGCCACCATCATCAACGCCAAGGGCGCGGTCATCCCGGCCGAAGACCTGATCACCAAGGCAGGCTACACCTTCGACCGCAACGCCTTCATCGATGGCGTGCGTTATTTCTACGCCGACAGCGAAGGCAAGTTCGTCGGCATGCCGTTCAATTCCTCGGCACCGATCATGTACATCAACGACGAAGCCTTGAAGAAGGCCGGCGTCGAAGCCCCGAAGACCTGGGAGGAATTCGAAGCCATCGCGCCGAAGCTGAAGGAAGCCGGCTATATCCCGCTCGTCCAGTCGCAGCTCACCTGGCAGTTCACCGAGAACTTCTTCTCGCGCAACAACATCCAGTTCGCCACCAACAACAACGGTTACGACAGCGTCGTCGATACCGAGCTGAAGGTCACCGACCCGAGCCTCGTCATGATGTTCGAAAAGCTGAAGGCCTGGGCCGACGAAGGTTACTTCGCCTATTACGGCGCCGGCTGGAACGATAACCAGAAGATGTTCGAAGAAAACAAGGCCGCGCTCTGGATCGGTTCTTCGGGCTCCTTCGGCGGCTTGACCAAGACGGCCCAGATGCCCTTCTCGGCAGATTTCCTGCCCTACTGGGGCTCGATCAAGGGCGCCGGCACCTCGTCCTTCATCGGCGGTGCGGCCCTCTTCGCCATGTCCGGCAAGCCGGACGCCGAAAACAAGTGCGTTGCCGACTTCTTCCAGTTCCTGACCTCGCCGGAAATCCAGAAGTTCTACCACCAGGCCACCGGCTACGTCGCCATCACCAAGGCTGCTTACGAACTCGCTAAGGCTGAAGGCTACTACGAGAAGACCCCGGCCGCCGAAGTCGGCATCAAGCAGCTGATGCTGCCGTCGGGCGAATGGTCGCAGGGCTATCGCCTCGGCTTCTACCCGCAGATCCGCGAAATCATGGAACGCGAATACGGCCGCATCTTCGCAAACGAAGTCTCCGTCAAGGACGCCTTCGACACGATCGAGAAGGAAGGCAACGAACTTCTCGCCCGTTTTGCAAAGACAGCTGGCTGATAACGCGGGTTAATCCCTCTCCCCTATGGGGAGGGAGTACCCCTCATCCGGCCTGCCGGCCACCTTCTCCCCGCACACGGGGAGAAGGGATATGCCGCGCCCCCCGTCATCCCATAATGATCCGAGAAGGTCGCCAAACACTCGATCGTCCCCTCTCCCCGCCTGCGGGGAGAAGGTGGCCGGCAGGCCGGATGAGGGGCACTCCCTCCTCCATAGGGGGGAGGGATTAACCCGAGTTATCAGCCAGCCGTCTTTGCAAAACGGGCGAGAAGTTCGTTGCCTTCCTTCTCGATCGTGTCGAAGGCGTC
>JAVBSF010000385.1:0-4767 GCA_031556925.1 Pararhizobium sp. | reverse complement strand
CCCGCGCCATCCTTGCGTCGTGCGGCGAGAAAACCGCGCAGGTCGGCGGGACGCAAGGCCTCGATATCGCTCAGCCGCGCCGGTCCGCTCAGATGTCCCGTCAGGAAGGCGAGAAACTGCCGGCTGTCGCGCTCATAGGCTTCGACGGTCTTTTCCGAAAGGCGTCTCTCCCGAGCCAGTGCGCCCAGCCAGTTCTGCCGTTCGGCCATCAGCTCGGGATGGCCGATAATCAGGAGTTCGTTCATCGCTGCCGCGTCCTTGTTCGAAGGTCAATCTGCGACGAAGGCTTTAGGTTTCTGTTAACGCAGGCCGAAAAGCAAAAGGCCCCGCGAGCGGATCGCGAGGCCTTTCGAATTGACGGTGATGCGGCAGATCAGCCGATCTTCTGGCCGGTCTTCGCCCAGTCGGCAAGGAAGGTGGCGAGGCCGGCATCGGTCAGCGGATGCTTGACGAGAGCCTTCAGCGTTGCCGGCGGCGCGGTGACGACATCGGCGCCGATAAGCGCTGCTTCCTTGATGTGGTTGACCGTGCGGGCGGACGCCGCGAGGATTTCGGTCTCGAAGCCGTAATTGTCGAAGATCTGGCGGATTTCGCGGATCAGCTCCATGCCATCCAGCGCGATGTCATCGAGGCGGCCGATAAAGGGCGAAACGAAGGTCGCACCGGCCTTGGCGGCGAGCAGGGCCTGGTTGGCCGAGAAGCACAGCGTCACGTTGGTCTTGTGGCCGTCGGAAACGAGGTTCTTGCAGGCCTTGAGGCCATCGAGCGTCAGCGGCAGCTTGATGCAGATGTTGTCGGCGATCTTCGCGATGACGGCCGCTTCCTTCATGATCGTCTCGTAATCGGTGGCGGCAACTTCGGCCGAAACCGGGCCTTCGACGATGCCGCAGATTTCCTTGGTGACTTCAAGGATATCGCGGCCCGACTTCAGGATGAGCGAGGGGTTGGTCGTCACGCCGTCCACGAGACCCAGGTCGTTCAGTTCCCGGATTTCTTTTACATCGGCTGTATCGACAAAAAACTTCATGGAATTCTCCCTTGGGACAGGCGGCTGCGCTGTTGTTTCGGGGTTTCCTTTAACGCAAACCGAAGGCAAGGTCACGGGCGATGACAGAAGATTCGTCCGATTTGTTTGGGGGCCTGTTTGCAGCGCGGGTCGTGCCCGTGCTGGTGCCTATGCCTGCCCCCAAAGCATACTCCTATCTCGTGCCCAAGGGAATGGCGGTGGAGCCGGGCTCCATCGTGCAGGTGCCGCTCGGACCGCGTCAGGTCATGGGTGTGGTCTGGGATGAGGAAGGCAGCGAGCCGGTCGATCCGAAGAAGCTCAAGGAAGTCACCCTCGTCTTCGATTGCCCGCCGCTGAAGCCCGAGATGCGCCGCTTTCTCGACTGGGTTTCTTCCTATACCGTCTCGCCGCCCGGCCTTGTCGCCCGTATGGCCTTGCGTGCGCCGGCGGCGCTCGACCCAGAGCCGATGGTCGAAGCCTTGCGCCTCACGGACATGCGCCCGGAGCGTATGACGGACGCGCGTTCGCGCGCCATTGCCGCTGCAGATAACGGATTTTCCTGGACCCGTTCCGGCCTCTCCCATGCGGCCGGTGTTTCCTCCAGCGTCATTGACGGCCTCACGGCGCAGGGCGTCTTCGAGACCGTCTTCATGCCGCCGCCGCCAGTGGTGGCGGCGCCCGATCCGGACTTCGTGCCGCCGCGACTGGAAGGTCCGCAGAAATCCGCAGCCGAAGAATTGCTCCGGAAGGTCGGGGAGGGTGGTTTTTCCGTTTCCCTGATCGACGGCATCACCGGTTCCGGCAAGACGGAAGTCTATTTCGAAGCGATCGCCGCGACCCTGAAGGCGGGCAAGCAGGTGCTGATCCTGCTGCCGGAAATTGCGCTAACGGCCAGCTTTCTCGAGCGTTTTCAGGATCGATTCGGCTCCAAGCCGGCCGAGTGGCATTCCGACCTCGCTCCGCGCACCCGTGAAAAGGTCTGGCGGCAGGTCACGGAAGGCGGCGTGCGCGTCGTTGCCGGTGCCCGCTCCGCTCTTTTCCTGCCCTTCGAGGATCTGGGCCTGATCATCGTCGATGAAGAGCATGATCCCGCCTACAAGCAGGAAGATCGGGTCTTTTATAATGCGCGCGATATGGCGGTGGTGCGCGCCCGTATCGGCGATTTCCCGGTCGTGCTCGTTTCCGCGACCCCATCGGTCGAAAGCCGGGTCAACGGCGATCTTGGCCGCTATTCGGCCATTCATCTGCCCACGCGCTATGGCGATGCGGCACTGCCGCATCTCGGCGTCGTCGACATGCGCCGTCATCCGCCGGAGCGCGGCGGCTTCCTGTCGCCGGTACTGCTCAACCAGATCGGCAAAGCGGTGGGGCGTGGCGAGCAGGCGCTGCTCTTCCTCAATCGCCGTGGTTACGCGCCGTTGACGCTCTGCCGCGTCTGCGGCCATCGCTTCCAGTGCCCGGATTGCTCAAGCTGGCTGGTCGAACATCGTTTCCGCGGCCAGATCCAGTGCCACCATTGCGGTTATGCGCAGAAGACTCCTGAAGCCTGCCCGGAATGCGGCACCTTCGATCACCTCGTCGCCTGCGGCCCCGGCGTGGAGCGTATTGCCGAGGAGGTGGATCGTCATTTCCCGGACGCGCGAACCATCGTGCTCTCTTCAGACCTGATGGGCGTCAAGCGCCTGCGGCTGGAACTAGAGGCGATCCAGCGCGGCGAGGCGGATATCGTCGTCGGCACCCAGCTTGTGGCGAAGGGGCATAACTTTCCGATGATGACCTTCGTCGGCATCGTCGACGCCGATATCGGTCTCTCCAATGGCGATCCGCGCGCCGCTGAACGCACCTTCCAGCTCTTGAGCCAGGTCACGGGCCGCGCCGGCCGCACGGGCTTGCGTTCACTTGGCCTCTTGCAGACCTATCAACCGCAGCATCCGGTGATGCAGGCCATCGTCTCCGGCGATTCGCACGCCTTCTACGAGCGTGAGATCAGCGAGCGCGAAAAGGCGTTGCTTCCCCCCTTCGGCCGTCTCGCCTCATTGATCGTTTCGGCGGAAACCCGAGCCGACGCCGAGGGCCATGCCCGTGGGCTGCGCCAGGCCGCGCCGCGTGTCGAAGGCATCAGTATTCTCGGCCCGGCCGAAGCCCCGCTCGCCCTGATCCGCGGTCGCCACCGCTTCCGCCTCCTCGTCCACGGTCGCCGCAACAGCGACATGCAGAGTTTTGTGAAGACGATGATTGCGGCGGGGCCGAAGGTGCGTGGCTCGATCAGCGTACAGCTGGATATCGATCCGCAGAGTTTTCTATAAAGCTGCGGGAACCCCGTTTCCGCAACGCCCCCTTTGGATTACCTCTCCATCCCCGATTCCCTTTTCCCTTCCATTGCGTTAATCCTCTCGCGTCGCGATCTCGGCGCATGACATGAGAGGGCAGGATGGAGTTTTACATTCCAACGGAAACCGGTGAGTTCCTGGCGTTCTGCGCAGCGCTTGCGACTGCGGCGATCGGTCTCATCTTCCTGTTCGCGCCCGGTCTTGCCTTCAGGGCGATCGGCCTCGACCTGCGCGAAGGTCGTCGTGGCGGTTATGCCGAGGCGCGCTCCGTGATGGGTGGCTTTCCGTTAGGTCTTGGGCTTGCGGCCGTGCTTCTTGCCCAGCCCATGGTCTATCTGGCGCTGGGCGCAGCCTTTGCGCTGGCTGCCTTTGGCCGCATTCTCTCCATGCTGTCGGATGGCGGCAATACGCTCTGGAACTGGCTCTATCTCGCGGTCCAGATGGCGCTCGCAGCGCTGCCGCTCGCTTACGTATTCGGGATGATTTAAGGGGCGCCCGATCGCAGGACGGCGATTGACGGCGTCATTTCAAACCTCATTTTTGGCAAAATTTGGCCTGACGATGCCGAGTTATCGCGCATTCGTGGCCTTGGCGTGTTGCGAGTCCAGATATCCTATGCTAGACGAACCGCGACTTGTGGGGGACACAAGCCGGCCGGCTTGCAGAACTCAGAAAATATCGCAACAAATTCAAGGTGTTGGGTTTACGGCTCGCCGCAGACATCGCTCTTGGATTAAAATGAGAGAAGCTTGTACCCGTGGCAGATACATCCGAGCTCATTTCCGGTGTTGCAGAAAGGTACGCGTCTTCGCTGTTTGAGCTAGCCCTCGAGGCGAATTCCGTGGAGAGCGTAGGGTCTGATCTGGACCGGTTCCAGACGATGATCGATGAGAGTGCTGATCTGAAGCGCCTGATCGTAAGCCCGGTCTTTTCTGCCGACGACCAGTTCAAGGCAATTTCCGCCATCGTTGCCAAGGCCGGCATTTCCGGTCTGGTTGCAAACTTCCTCAAGGTCGTTGCACGCAACCGCCGCCTTTTCGCGGTTCCGGGTATCGTCAAGTCTTATCGCGTCATCGCCGCCCGTCATCGTGGCGAAGTGTCTGCTGATGTGACTTCGGCCCATGCGCTGTCTGCAGCGCAACAAACAGAATTGAAGGCGGCGCTGAAAGGCGTCACCGGCAAAGACGTAGCGATCAACGTCACTGTTGATCCGTCTATTCTCGGTGGTTTGATCGTTAAGGTCGGGTCCCGCCAAATTGACACTTCCCTTCGCACAAAGCTCTCGAGCCTTAAGCTTGCACTGAAAGAGGTCGGCTGATGGATATCCGCGCCGCGGAAATTTCCGCAATTCTCAAAGATCAGATCAAAAATTTCGGCCAGGAGGCAGAAGTCTCCGAAGTCGGTCAGGTGCTGTCCGTCGGTGACGGTATT
>JAVBSF010000176.1:0-5100 GCA_031556925.1 Pararhizobium sp. | reverse complement strand
AGCTACGCTCACCATAGCCGTAATACTCAATGACTTCTTGCTTGAATGCGCTGCTGTATTTGGACCTGCAAAACCCCCGAAGTTGGGTGTCCAACTTTCGGGGGTCAGTTCATGAAGCGGGGTTTTTTATTATCTGTGCTTTGCCGCATGCTCCTTCGGAGAATGTGTCACCCTCAAAGTCCGCGAACTTCATCGCCGTTAATCATGGACGGAGTTAGGTCACGCTCCGGTTTCCTTTTGGCACGGTCCTGAGTTAGACTCGGCTATTTCCAGGATTGAATTTAGGCGGGCAGCTGCCAACAGGTATAGAGGTATCGATGTCGTCAAAGATCATCCCGGTCATCATGGCCGGTGGCAAGGGAACGCGCCTCTGGCCGTTGTCCCGCGCCGAAGCGCCCAAACAGTTCCTGCAATTCCTCGGTGATCTCTCCCTTTTCCAGCGCACCTTGCAGCGGGTGTCCGATCCGGCGATCTACGAGCCCGCCATCATCCTCACCAATGCCGATTTTCGCTTCATTGTCGCCGAGCAGGCGCGCAACGTGGATGCTGCGCTCGCGGCGATCCTGCTGGAGCCGATCGCCCGCAACACGGCCCCGGCATTGGCCGCAGCCGCCTTCGCCATTTTTCGTGATCACGGCGAGCACGCCATCATGCAGGTGCTTGCCTCCGATCACGAGATCGCCGCCGACGAAACCTATTTCGAGTGCATTCGCCTCGCCCGCGCCACGGCGCAGGCCGGAAAGCTCGTGACCTTCGGCATCAGGCCGACGGAACCGGCGACCGGCTATGGTTATATCGAAACGGGCGAAGCACTGGCAACCGGAGCGTACAGGGTGGCCCGCTTCATCGAAAAGCCAAACCGCGAGCGCGCCGAGAAGCTTGTGGCCGACGGTCGCTACCTCTGGAATTCCGGCCTGTTCATGCTGCCGGTCGGCCAGTTTCTCGAGGAAGTCCTGCGCCATGCGCCAGCGGTCTATGGTGCCGCCCAGCGGGCCGTGCAAGCCGCCAAGCATGATCTCGACTTCATCCGTCTCGATGAGGCTGCTTTTTCGCAGGCCCCTGACATTTCGGTGGACTACGCCATCTTTGAAAAGACCCCAGATGCCGCTGTCATACCCTCCGGCTTCCGCTGGTCGGATCTCGGCAGCTGGGATTCGGTATGGGCTGTTGGGGACAAGGATGCGGATGGCAATGTGCTGGGCGAGAGGGTGACCGTCAACAACACCCGCAACTCGCTCGTGCTCTCCCGCGATATTCATGTCGCGGTACAGGGGTTGCAGGACGTCGCCGTGATCGCCAGCGAGGATGCCGTCTATATCGGCCCGCTGGCGGACAGCCAGAATGTCGGCCAGATCGTCAAGCGGCTGGGTGCATCCAGGGCCACCAGCGTCCTGACCGAGAATCACCCGACCTCCTACCGTCCCTGGGGCTCGGTTGCCTCGGTGCTGTCCGGCAAGCGGTTCGAGGTCAAGAAGCTGCGTGTGCGCCCGGGCGCCAGCATATCCCTGCAGAAGCACCATCACCGCGCCGAACACTGGATCGTCGTCCGTGGTACGGCGGAGATCATCGTCGATGGTGAGGCGCGGCTGTTGCATGAGAATCAGTCGGTCGATATCCCACAGGGTGCCGTCCACCGGCTCAGCAATCCCGGCAAGATTCCTCTGGAGCTGATCGAAGTGCAGACCGGCTCCTATCTTGGCGATGACGACATCATCCGTCTCGACGACGAATTCGGCCGTGCCTGACCCCAAACGAAAACGCCCGGCATCAAGCCGGGCGTTCTCCTCCTCCGCAGGTGACCGTCTTAGCTTGCGGCCTTCTCGGAATAATGACGCTGTTCGTAGTAGTGGCCGAAGCGGCTCTTCAGGAAAGCGTCGAGGCTGATTTCTTCCTGACGAACGAAACCCTTTTCCGGCAGTTCGCCCTTGGCGAGCATATCGAGCACAGCGCAGATGCTGCAGGCCGTGGTGATCTGGATCGCACTCATCATGCGGCCGGCAACGACGGCGCTGTAGACCTTGTTGGCATAGGTTTCCTGTACCAGACGGCCATCCTTGCGACCGGAAACGGTCACGAAGACGATGACGACGTCCTGCATGGTCGAGGGCAGGGCGTTCTCAAAAATGTCCTTCAGCACTTCGCGGCGATGGCGCAGGCCAAGATCGTTCAGCAGCGCCTTCATGATCGCGGCATGGCCAGGATAACGGATGGTGCGGTAGTTCAGCGTGCGTACCTTGCCTTGCAGCGTTTCGCAGAGCGTGCCGAGACCGCCTGACGTGTTGAAGGCTTCGTAAGTCACGCCGTCGAGCGAGAATTCCTCACGCTCTTCCAGCGCCGGCACTTCGATCAGCTGTCCCTCGACGATTGCTTCGCAGGGCTCGATATATTCGTTGATGACGCCGTCCGTGCTCCAGGTGAGGTTGTAGTTCAGAGCGTTGGACGGATACTGCGGCAGGGCGCCGACGCGCATGCACACGCTGTCGAGCGTGTCGAAGCGGCTGGCGAGATCGTTGGCCACAATCGAGATGAAACCCGGTGCGAGGCCGCACTGCGGAATAAAGGTGGTCTTGGCGGTTTCGGCGATCTGCTTGACGCGGCGGGTCGATTCGACATCTTCGGTCAGGTCGAGATAGTGCACGCCAGCTTTGGCGGCGGCTTCGGCGATGGCGATCGTCAGGTGATAGGGAGCAGCGCTCAGCACGGCGAATTTGCCGGAAAGCAGCGATACGAGAGCCGCCTGGTCGGCGATATCGACCTGCGCAGTGGCGATTGCCGCGTGCTTTTCGATATGGGCGAGCTGGTCGGCGCTGTGGTCGGCAAGCGTGACATGATAGTCGCCGGAGTTCGCCAGAAGCCGCGCAATGGTCGAGCCGATCTTTCCGGCCCCGATAACGACGATGTTTTCCATGTCTGCAATCCCTTCATGTGCATTCGATGCTTTATGATGGGGCCAAGTGCAGTTGAAACGTAGCTTCAATCTGTTAGAAATGACGCATCAATATCGGCAGATAGACGATCAAAAGAAACGAAATGACGATATCGGACAAAGACCGGCAGCTTCTGTCACTGCTCAGTGAAAACGCCAGGCTGCCGACGGCAATGTTGGCGCGAAAGCTCGGCCTGTCCCGCACGACGGTTCAGTCCCGGATCGAGAAACTGGAGCGCGACGGCGTGATCGCCGGCTACGGCATCCGGCTGTCGGACGATTTCGAGCAGGGGCTGGTGAAGGCGCATGTGCTGATCACGCTTGCTCCCAAGGCGCTGGCGCGCGTGACGCAGGAGCTTCATGCATTGCAGGAGGTCCGCACGTTGCATTCGGTGAGCGGCAGTTTCGACCTGATCGCGATCATCGCGGCCCCCTCCATCAGCGCGCTCGACCTGATCATCGACCGGATCGGCGAGATCGACGGCGTCGAACGCACGCTGTCATCCGTCGTGCTGTCGACGCGAATCAGTCGGTGATTCAGGAAGGCTTAAAGGGAAACGAAAGCAGTAGGTTGTGAGTAGGTATTGGCCGCTGTCTCCCTCTTCTCCCCAGCGGGGAGAAGGTGGCGCGCAGCGCCGGATGAGGGGGCGCCTCGCTCCGTATTTGCGGTGAAGACCCCCTCATCTGCCCTTCGGGCCTCTTCTCCCCGCTGGGGAGAAGAGGGAAGCGCCAGCCTCACATGGTCGATTTTCGATGTCGCAAAGCCGGCCTAAGCCTGCTTCACTTCCGCCGGCCGCTTGATCAGCGCTGCCGCCTTTACCACCAGCGGATCGAACCGTGGATCGCCCTGATCGATCATCGCGAAGAAGGCGCGGCGCATGCGCTGTTCCCAGAATTTGTTGATATGGCCGGCGATCCCCGCCGATTGCTCCGCTTCCGGCTGCGACTTGAAGAAGGTGGCGATCTGGGTGGCCATGTAGACGAGCTTGTCGTCGGTCGTCTTGTGCGGCTCGTCATGCGACATCAGAGGCTGCTCCTGGATAGATGCGGTCGCTATGGGTGAAAATCTCGAACTCGTCGCCGCGCACCAGAGCGACCAGTGTCATGCCGGCCTTCTCGGCCGTGCGGATTGCAAGCGCCGTCGGCGCGGAAATGGCGATGATGACCGGGCTGCCGATGATCGCCGTCTTCTGCACCATCTCGACAGAAACGCGACTGGTGACAACCACAGCACCATCCCGGCCGGCATAGCCGGCGCGTGCTGCCGCCCCTGCAAGCTTGTCGAGCGCATTGTGCCGCCCGACATCCTCGCGCACGGCAACGACGCCCTTGCCCGGCACATAGAAGCCCGCGCCATGCACGGCGCGCGTCTCGAAATGCAACGGCTGCCGGCTGCCAAGCTCGGCCACGGCTTCGACGATATCCCGCTCACTCATGCGGAGCGGTGATGGGCTGACATCGGGCGTTGGCCGCACAGCCTCTTCGATCGATTCGATGCCACAAAGCCCGCAGCCCACCGGCCCGGCCATATGCCGCCGGCGCGCCACCAATCGGTCGTTGCGATCCTTCGCGAGCCGAATCTGCAGATCGATGCCGATCTCGGTCTGGATGGCCTCGACTTCCTCGATCTCTTCGGCATTGGTTATGATGCCCTCGGTTATGCTGAAGCCGACGGCGAAATCCTCAAGATCATCCGGCGTCGCCATCATCACGGCATGGGTCGAGCCGCCATAGCTGAAGGCGACCGGCGTCTCTTCCGGTACAATCCGCTCCCCTTCGCCGACTGAACCTTTGCGGCGAAAGACCTCGGGGACTTTGGCGGTGGTGCGCACTGCCTATTCCGCCGCCTCGAGCTTGGCCACGATCCGGCGCGACTGCCGTGCCTGCTCGTCATATTCCACCTGCCAATCCGTAGGTCCGTTGGAGGGTGAGACCTGCACGGCGGTCACCTTGTATTCCGGGCAGTTGGTCGCCCAGTCCGAGAAATCGGTGGTGATGACGTTGGCCTGCGTCGTCGGGTGGTGGAAGGTGGTATAGACCACGCCGGGGCTGACGCGGTCGGTGAGATCGGCGCGCAGCGCCGTCTCGCCCGAGCGGGAGACGAGCCGCACCCAGTCGCCCTGCCGGATGCCGCGATCCTCGGCGTCATGGGGATGGATCTCCAGCACGTCCTC
>JAVBSF010000345.1:0-6749 GCA_031556925.1 Pararhizobium sp. | reverse complement strand
GTCCGTCTCTATCAGGACACCAACGCTACTCCAGACACCACGAATGCAGCATGGTTCGATCAGGCGTGGTTGGGGTTTGGCGAGGATATGATGTTGGCGAGGTCCAGCCAATAATACACCCTGCCACCCCTTTATCAAATGGCAGCGGGCTAGCGCTTGCCAGAATCGTTTTCTGTTCTCATTATGTTCTTATGCGAAAATGGAATACGATTGAAGAGTTGGCGGACATGATATCCCGGCGCGGCTACTCTGGAAAGGAAGTCATCCTGAAACCGGATACCGCGTTGTTCGTCGGCGGGCATCTGCGCACGGCGGCCACCAAGCCGACCAGGAACGAGGTCTGCAGGATGATCTGCACGAGATCGTGCCGGGACATGTGTTTTAGGTGCATGGGAATGGCGAACGTCATCTGCAACGCGTACGGCAGTAACATCGAGAATTGAAAAAGCCCGGTCACACCCCCGGGCTAAAAAATGGCAGTGGGTCACTTACGCTTTTGCCGCTGGTTTGGCACGGCGCGGGCCGCGCTCTTGTGACTGACGATCATCCCGGCTGGCTTGCCACACTGGCTGCAGCGGAACTTCGCGCCGATCGCTTTCCCATTTGGTGGTAGTGTCCCCATGTCGATCTCGATGAGCCTTTCGCACCGGTCGCAGCTTACGTGAACCTGCAGGTTCATCGCGATCATGCCCGCCCATGTGGAGTTATCTACCATCTGGCGCCTTTAGCATGATTCTGGCAGGAAAAGAAAAAGCCCGGTGATGAGCCGGGCTTTCTTGTTTCAGAGATCCGCGTCGTATTGGTAACCGTTGAACCGGTCGGCAACGATCCTGCCGGCGTTCTGCCGCGGGTGCACATAGGTGCCCAAAAATACCTCCACGCTCTTCCAGTCCCCCGCGAGCATCGCCGTTTTGACATCCATGCCCATATCGATCGCATTCGTTGCGAACGAGTGCCGGCCGCAGGCGTGGCATGATTTGTACGTGATGCCGGCCCGCCGGCAGACGGCCTTGATCCGGTCGTTGACCGCATAACGGGATGTGTAGCGGAACACCCGCTCATTGAACGACCGGCCTTCCTGCAGCCGCTGCATTCGGATTGTCAGCTCGTCGGTTAAAAACCGCGTCGAGTTCGTGCCGGTCTTCGTCTTCAGAAGCAGCGCCTGGCGATGAGCATAATCGACCTGGGCAAAGCGCAGCGCGATAGCCTCGCTCACTCTGGCGCCGGTTTGCGCCATGAACAGCACCAGCGCAGCCAGGTGCGGCAGCCTGTCTTTCTCGCATTGGCGAGTGAAGGCATGCAGCCAGGTGGGCGAGGCGGGTTTCTTCCGCTTCGGTGGCGCCTCCTTCAGCTTCTTCACCTTGATCAGATTGCACCACCCGCGTTCGTGCGCATGATGGATGACGGCGCGCGCCGGCGTGAGCGCTTGGCGGTTCCGCGTCGAGTTGATCGCGTCCGGATAGAGGGCAACGGCCATCTCGTGCAGATCGAAGGGAAAGATCGACGAGAGCGACCGCCCTTCGAAATATGCGGTGATCGGTGGTAGGTAGCGGCTTTCGCCGCGGTGCTGCACATAGCTGGCCGCTGCTTCGGCAAAGCTGACGCCAGCGGGTGATGTTGGGATTGCATTTACTACGGTAACGGGCGGTGTATTGCCCGTACCGCGCAGAGCGAATACGTTCGCGTGAGCCATTCGACACCTCCAGAGTGTTGGCTGGTTAGAGCGCGTCAACCGGTTCCAGCCAGTTGGCGCGTTCGTGATTCTAGCCACACGCGAAAGCTGCTCAATCGAAACTGAAGATTGTGGTTAATGGAGATTGGGTGGCCTCGGGGTTCAACGAACCTAAAGGGCACTATGTAAAAAGGCTCCCGGTTTCCCGGAAGCCTCTGCTTATCAAGCTAATTGGATGGTGGGCGTGACAGGGATTGAACCTGTGACCCCTACGATGTCAACGTAGTGCTCTCCCGCTGAGCTACACGCCCATCCGATGTCGGCGCATAGACCACAAAACCCTTTCCGGCGTCAATAGGCTTTATCGCTCTTTTTTGACAGAAAGTTTGCGGTCGTCGCGAGCCCCTGTTTTGCAGGGATCAGGCGGCCAGCATCTTGTTCACTTCGTCAACGAGGTCGCGCAGGTGGAAGGGCTTGGACAGGACTTTGGCGTCCTTCGGGGCCTTCGAATCGGGGTTCAGGGCAACGGCTGCGAAGCCGGTGATGAACATGACCTTGAGGTCCGGGTCGAGTTCGGTGGCGCGTCGCGCCAGCTCGATGCCGTCCATTTCCGGCATGACGATGTCGGTCAAAAGCAGCGAAAAAGGTTCTTCGCGCAGACGGTCGTAGGCGCTGGCGCCATTGTCGAAGGACTGCACCTTGTAGCCGGCCTTTTCGAGAGCCTTGACCAGAAAGCGGCGCATGTCGTTGTCGTCTTCGGCGAGAAGGATTTTGGGATTCATATAATTAAGCCGTTGCTTGTAGCGTCGAGATATCAGGATGCGCGGTTGCACCATGAAACCGCTGATGGGTAAATATCCGGTGAAGAGCGGGGATCAAGCCTCGCGCAACCGGGAAGGCGCAACTATGGACACAGTTGCCGTCTGCTGGCAACATACATGAAACTGCAACATGATGACATGGTAAAAGGGCTCCCATGAGCGAGCACGACGGCGACACCGATCTGTTCGAGGTTCGCGAGCCGCAAATCCAGCGTATCCCCTTCGTCTTCAATTCGCCGCACAGCGGCCGCCGCTATAGCCGTGCCTTTCTGGAACAGTCACGGCTCGATGCGGTGTCGATCCGCCGCTCCGAAGATCACTATGTGGACGAATTGTTCGGTTGCGTAACCGATCTCGGCGCGCCGCTGCTTCTGGCGCATTTTCCGCGGGCCTTTCTGGACGTCAACCGCGAACCCTACGAGCTTGATCCACGGATGTTCGACGGCCAGCTGCCGCCCTATGCCAATATAGGCTCGATGCGTGTGGCAGGCGGCCTCGGCACGATCCCGCGCCTCGTCGCCGAGAACATGGATATCTACAAGACGCGCCTGCCGGTCGAGCAGGCGCTCGATCGTGTCGAGAACATCTACAAGCCCTATCACGCCTGCCTGCGCAAGCTGATCGCCCGGACCCATGTGGAGTTCGGGCTGTCGGTGCTGGTGGATTGCCATTCGATGCCGGGCAATATCCGCGTCGCCGGCAGCGGCCAGCGGCCGGATTTCATCATCGGTGACCGCTACGGAACGAGCGTGTCCTCCGATCTTTCCCATGCAGCCGTCAGCCTGCTTGAAGAGCTGGGTTTCTCGGTCTCGCGCAACAAACCCTATGCCGGCGGGTTCATCACCGAGCATTACGGGCGTCCTGCCCGTGGCCTGCATGCCCTGCAGATCGAGATCAATCGTTCGCTCTATGTCGATGAGACGACGCTGGAGAAGAAACCACAGTTTTCGCTGTTTGCGGAAGCACTCTATAGCTTCCTCTCGGCATTTTCGCTGTATGTCGAAAAATATGCCGCCAGCACGGCGCTCGCCGCCGAGTAAAAAGCCCCGCCGCTTCTCGACTATTCTTCTTTCCGGAAAACAAAAAAAACCGCGCACTGGGCGCGGTTGAATTCTAGGGAGGAAACACCCAAGGAGGGTATTTACAGCCACAAGTGACTGTAGAAAAAAGTTAATATTGCATCGCACAATTGTCAAGCCGCTTTTCGGCCATAATGCTGCGCCGCGCAAAAGCAAGGCCTCATAAAATGGAGCGAAATTTGCCGTTTCGTGACAGATTTCTGACGTTTTGAATGCGCTTTCAATGATTCTGCGGCCTTCGCTGCACCGAAACGTGGAAAAGCATCGGTTTTCGCAAAATTTTCGTTCCTCTTCTTTTTTCAAAAAAACTGCTCTAAACACGAAATCGAGGCGATCTCGCCCCTGCCGCTATCGCGGCGCTCCCAATTCGTGAGGTTCCATGCTCCCCGATCGCGCCTTCTTTGATCGTCTTGCCGATGCCGCCCGTACTGAAACCCTGCCGCGTTTTCGCACCGGCATCAGCGTCGCCAACAAGGAAGCCGCCGGTTTCGACCCGGTGACGGAAGGCGACCAGGCGGCGGAAGCCGCCATTCGGGCTCTGATCGGACGGGAGTTTCCCGATCACGGCATTCTGGGCGAGGAACATGGCAGTGTCGGCCTCGACCGGGAATATGTCTGGGTGATCGATCCGATCGACGGTACGCGCGCCTTCATTTCCGGGCTTCCCGTCTGGGGCACGCTGGTCGGACTTTATCGCAATGGCGAGGCCGTCATGGGGCTGATGGATCAACCCTTCACCGGCGAACGTTATTTCGCCGATGGCGGCCGCACGATCTATCGTGGACCCGAAGGGGAAAAGACACTCGCCACGCGGGCCTGCGCCGATCTTGCCGAGGCGATCATGTTCACCACCTCGCCGCATCTCTACACCGGCGATATCAAGACGCGGTTCGAAGATGTCGAGCGCCGGGTTCGCCTGTCGCGATATGGCTGCGATTGTTATGCCTTCGCGCTGCTTGCGGGCGGGCATGTCGATCTGGTGATCGAGGCCGGTCTGAAGCCCTATGATGTCGGCGGGCTCATTCCGCTGATCGAGCAGGCGGGCGGCGTGATCACCAACTGGGCCGGCGGACCGGCGGAAATGGGCGGGGAGATCATCGCCGCCGGCGATCCGGCGCTGCATGCGCAGGCCCTGAAGATCCTCAACGCCTGACCTCTTATCCGGAGGCGGCCTCTATGACCTGGCCTTCGGAAATGTCTTCCGTCATTTCCGGGCTGTTGCCGGGAATGAAGGCCTCTATCGCCGCCATCGCCTGAGCGCGATAATAGTCGCTTTCCTGCAGCAACTCGTGCCGCGCGCCATCGATGGGAATGAAATGTCCTGCCCGGAAGTTGCGGGCGAGGCGCTCCATGGCGATGTAGGGCACAAGCCTGTCCTGCGTCGGCGCCAGCACGATCGTTGGAACACGGATCCGGGTGAGGTGCTGCCGCTGCGAGACGCGGCGGATGGCCCGGAAGGTCTCGTGCAGCCAGCGGGCCGAGGGCGGGCCGAGCGAAAGGCCTGACTGGGCCTCGACAATGGCCGTATTGCGGGTGAAGCGGGCAGCGTCGTGGGTCAGAAGATTACGCGAGAAAGGAAGCGAACCCTTGTCACGCGAGAGCGGCAGGAATCCGAGGCCGAGCCATGTTGCAAGCGCCGCGAGAAAGCCGATCGTTCGATGCCCGACAGCCTGGCCGCCGAGCTCGACGAACGGCGCAAGCAAGGCCAGCCGATCGATGCGGCTTGCCAGATAGGGCGCCTGCGACAGCGCGACGAGCGCGCCCATGGAGTGGGCGACCATGAAAAAGGGCAGACGGGTATCCGGCAACACGATCCTTTCGAGGAAGATCGAGAGATCCTGTTCGTAGTCCGAAAAGCGGCGCACATGGCCGCGTCGCGCGACCTTGTGAACGCGATCCGATGCGCCCTGTCCGCGCCAGTCGAAGGTCGCGACCCAGAGGCCGCGTTCCAGCAGCTCGCCGATCGTCTCGAAATATTTCTCGATCGATTCGTTGCGCCCTTGCAGCAGAACGACAGTGCCCTTGGCCACCGGCGCATCCGAGCGAAAAATCGCATAGCGGATTTTGCGGCCTCCGGCACCTTCGAAGAAACTCACCGTATGGCCGTGCACCTTGCCGGCGGGGATCGGGTTGTCGGTGGTAGGGTGCAGGATGGTCGTCATCGGTATCCGCTCATGAACAGCTTGAGCGACGAAGTGTGCGCCCACCCGCTTTCGATATCGTTTATAACGCCCTGATCGCGTGCGGTCAGCCGCAAACGAGAAGAGGCCGGATCGCTCCGGCCTCTTCTGCATGTTCTGTTTTGAAATCAGCGCGGCAGGACGGTGGAACCCATCAGCGCCTCATCGATCGCGCGGGCGGCCTGACGGCCTTCGCGGATCGCCCAGACGACGAGCGACTGGCCGCGACGCACGTCGCCGGCCGTCCAGAGCTTGTCGACCGAGGTCTTGTAGTCGCTGTCCTTGGCGATGACGTTGCTGGAGCCACGGTTATCGGTGTTGATCGCCAGGCGATCGCCAAGATCTTTCAAAACGCTGTTGGTGAACGGACCGCGGAAGCCGATGGCGATGAAGGCGAGATCGGCCTTGATGACGAATTCCGTGCCTGCGATCGGCTTGCGGCGCTCGTCGACCTGGCAGCACTTCACACCGGTCAGGATGCCGTCCTCGTCGCCGACGAATTCGAGCGTCGCGACCTGGAATTCGCGGATCGCGCCTTCGGCCTGGCTGGAGGAGGTGCGCATCTTGGTGGCCCAGAACGGCCAGACGGCGAGCTTGTCTTCCTTTTCCGGCGGCTGCGGGCGAATGTCGAGCTGGGTGACCTTGACGGCGCCCTGGCGGAACGCGGTGCCGACGCAGTCGGACGCGGTATCGCCACCACCGACGACGACGACATGCTTGCCGCCGGCGAGGATCGGATCGGACGGCCAGCCGACGCTGTCGATGTTTTCGCGGCCGACGCGGCGGTTTTGCTGGACGAGATAGGGCATCGCGTCATGCACGCCGGCAAACTCGACACCGGGAATGCCGGCATTGCGCGGCGTTTCGGAGCCGCCGCAATAGAGCACCGCATCATGTTCGGCCAGAAGCTCGGCAACAGGCTTGTCGACACCGACATTGACGCCGCAATGGAAGGTCACGCCCTCGCCCGTCATCTGTTCGACGCGACGGTCGATAT
>JAVBSF010000343.1:0-14447 GCA_031556925.1 Pararhizobium sp. | reverse complement strand
GTGCTTAGCTACGGAAAATTCCTGCTAAAGCATGCTGCTGAGTTTAGCCCCGCTGAAATGTTCTTCGCTGGATTAGCCTGGCAAGAGATCAAGAACGTCTCTCGCTCTGGCTCTAAGGCCGACATGATGAAATTCCTTATTGGAGTTATCGAGCGATTTAAAGACGATGAAGAGAAGGCTGTCACCATCTTCAAGCTCATCGGTGACGCTGGAGCCAATTATCAGGGGCAGCTTCCCACAATGAGCCAGTGGAATAAGGGGCTCGCACAGGGGATGTTAGATGACATAATCGACACTGAGATTACCCTAATTCTACTCTCTGGGACTGACGCTCCTGGCGAGCGACTAGTTCGAGTCATGCAATTCCGAAAAGCTTTTGATCCAGTTAAAGAAAGCTGACCCATGAGACAAGCACCCAAGTGGTTCCCGGAGGATTTCCAAGAGCTTTGGACTAATTCTAGTTCTACTTGGCCTCCTAGCAGCTGGGCATCGAAGGATGAAATTGACAGCGAAATCCCGCTTTCAGATTCAGAGTATTTTCAGCGTTTGAACCCAGAAATTCCCTATGCTGTAGCGGATCAATTGGCTTTTTCCCTGAGCGATTTAGCTGAGAATAAAAACCTGAGAGAGCGAATCATCTCATTCTTTTTCTTAAATGAGTATCTTGCAGTTCCTCGCGAGGGAACCTATGGAGAATTCATAGATAACCACTGGGAAGAAGTGCATCGGGCCGTTCTATCTCGAAAGGTTTCCTACGGAGCTTATACATTACAAGCTCAGCAGGTGCACATAGACGAGAAAAGCGTTCTCGTTTTGAAAAGCCGTGGCTTGAAAAATGCCCAACAGAAATTAGAGAGCCTAACTCAAGCCGATTTTCAATTACTTCTGGCAAAGCCTTATTACGAGCTAATCGCAGGCGCCTCCATCGCAGCGAATTTTATAGATGCAATTCTAAATAAAGATAACAGGGCGCGCTATACAGCTAGAGATATAGAGAATGCTTTTACTCAGGCTTTCGCTAAAGCGTTAGGTGTTGTAGACCCAAAAGTCAATTATTCACTGTTACACTTAAACGACTCATTTTCTTCTAGAGTCTGGAGCTGCTCTGAGGCCTTCTACTGTGATGGCACGAAGTCTCGCGTGGGGCAGATAGACGCTATCGAAGCAATGAAATTTGCAAGATACCTTCAAGAGCGATGCCTCATCCTCGGTCCGCTTAGGATTTATGTGCTCATGGAGATATTCATCAATCCAAACATCATAGCTAAAGGCCCGAAGAAGGACACTAGAAATTTTTTGATCCGATTAACTGAGGATAACAACTCCGATGAAATATTCATAAATCTCGTTGAGCTTGCTCTCAACCACAGCTCATCTTTCCCCTCTGGAAAGGATTGGCTGAAGGCTCGTGCCGCTGGAGAGCTGGCGATGGGTTCAGCCGAACTTATGATAGCTATGTTCGACTTAGATATAGATTTAGAGCAAGAGCCAACAGCCTCGCGTGCTAGATTGCGGAACAATGTCCAAACCTGTTACAATGCTGTTAAGCATTAACAACAGGAAGAGCACTCGTGATCAGTCCCAAGCGCCTAGCGCTAATGACCTCTGTCAAAAATCAGTCCTACGCTCTAATGGAAAAGCATGGGCTGATCGGCTGGCGAGTTGAGTTCGACGGTTCGCTTCATCGTGCTGGTACCTGTCGCTACGAGGAAAAGCAAATCATTTACAGTATTTTCTTTTTCGAAGTAGCAGATCAAGAGCTTCGAAACAACACAATTCTTCATGAGATCTCCCATGCTATTGCAGGGCCAGAGGCAGCCCACGGCGAGATCTGGAGAAGGATCCACGTTTCACTCGGGGGAAATGGCCTCATCAAAACTCCCATGCCAGCCGCCTTGAGCACGCATGATTATTTTCTTTGGATTGGCACCTGCCCCACTTGCGGCTATCGCACCGGGCTGGAAGAAGAGCCCGATTCTCCCTTCCTCTGCGGGAATTGCCCGAAAACCACGGATGAATTTCAGCGACTTTTTCAGTGGAGTCGAGACGGCGAGCTTATTAGCCATGACACTATGACCTCCACCTACGTGGAGGAGTACAATGCCGCTAAGGAACGATTCAAGATTAAGTAAAATTCATCTTTTGACTCATGATTTTAGGTAAAATTTCATCAGATGCTGCTGATATATACTAAAAGCATCGGCAGCTAAGACGAATGGGGAAGCCGAAAAATGCAAAACGAAGTAACGTTTCTAAGCGATAGACACGTGCTTTTCAACAGCGGGCAGCAGCTCACTAATATTCACACCGAGGATCTTTGCTCTGGAAGAGCTTGCCCTATTCATAACCCCAGTGACCACCCCCTTCGCGGCGAAGATATTTACTTCAACGGGCGTCACATGGTGAGACAAGTTCACGGAGAGCTCTTTCTAGATCCAGATGATTATTATGCCACGTTAGATGACGAAATCATTCTTAGGAATTCTGCTACCTGCGCTCTTTGCGGTGATATGGTTCAGAGCCTCTGGCTTTATGGAAATGTAAGCTGCGTCTGCGGCGAAATCATCATTTACGGCGGTGGAGGCTCAATAGGCCATCACGCTCGCAATGAGGAAAACCTCATTGATACATCTATTGTCATAGTAAAGCCATGACAGCGCCCAAAGTCTTTCCCAGAGTAATGCTAACAGGCCATCGGCCACAAGCTTTAACCGCAAGTGAGCAGGCTTGGAGTAAACAGCAGCTCTACAATACCCTCAAAAGGCTTAAGGCTTTTCATGGAGTGGAAGAGGTTATTTCTGGTTTTGCCCTCGGTGCGGATACCTGGTGGGCTCAATACGCTTTAAAGCTCGAGCTTCCGCTAGCCGCCTACATCCCCTTCGAGACTCAACCACAGCCTTGGCGACCTAAAGATCAAGAAAAGTGGGGAATTCTGCGCTCTTCAGCAGCTCGAGAGGTTGTACTTGGTGAAAATTATCATGTGGGCTTGCTTCACGCGCGCAATGATGCCATGATTAAAGATAGCGAGTTAGCTGTAGCCCTCTGGAAGCAATCTGTCTCTAAAGGGGGCACTTTTTCAGCCGTTCAAAAGCTTCGAAAACTCGAGAAACCGCTTATCCTCATTGACCCAGAACTTAAGCTCATCACCACCGAAAGAGTGAGCTAAGAAAACCATGTTAACCCCAATTGCTACGGCAGGAGAGAAGTGAAGATCATTCAGGTGACGCCCCAAATCGGAAAGAACGATTTAGCGCGCAAGATGAAGCAAGCGCAATGTTTCTTGGAGAAACGTGAGCAGGTGAGGATTACTCTTGTGGTAAAAGGACGGCAAAAGGGGCACATAAGCTCCTCATTGCAGTTCCTCAATGAAATTCACGAAGAATTCTTTGCAGAGTGCGGCAAGTTAGTGAAATCCCCTACGGCTGAAAATCTCTCGCTCATGTATAATCCCAGCTCTCGAAATAAATGAAAATCTATCGATATACACGCTGGACTTTATTTAGCTCAGGAGGAGGTACGTTAATGGGTAAGTTTTTAGGCTTCATCGCCCTGGTGGCCATAATTGTGATTTCAGCTTTAGCTATAGATAGTCTAAATGGCGGTCAAATCGGGCTTTGGCTCTCCGAGAATATTCATGCCCCCGAAACTAAGGCAAGATTTTAAAGAGTCACCATGGATTTAGCAGCGGCCGCCAGCAGATACATTAAAGCTGTAGAAGCGCTCCACAGTGTTCATAGCTCGGGAGATGTCCATGGGCACGGAGGTATTGCAACAGCCGCAATAACTGAACATTGTGCCTACATCTGCAATGCGACAGGGGATAGAGTAGAGGTCCTTGACGATGGAGAGCTCTCTGTAATAAAAGGGGACAATCCTCATGCTGCTGTTTTAGCAGAATACTGGACTGCGAAAGAATTACTAGAGTCGCTTATTTAGGAGAGCGCTGATTCCCATTCAAGCGCTTTCTTTCGGTTCTCTAAGGCTTGAGGATCCGTTCTAAGCCCGCTCTCGAACGCGAGAAGATTGAGTCTTTTACCTAGCTCACAGGGAGTGTAAAGCATACTTCCGTCTGCACAGACCAATAAAATGTCATCCGTAGGATTCTCTATATATTGAATTGCTCTATAGCGCGGAAGTTTTCTTTTTCTCTTTATTTCAGCAAGATTAGCCTCCGCCAATGCATCGCAATCGGCCTCCGCCTGTTTATCAAAGGCAAATGTATTGTCGGATAAGTCCATCGAGTTACTCCTAGTTAATTCCTGCACATATATTTTTACCAAAAATCACATGGGAGAAAACAAAAGTCGCTATTTTTGATTATTTGTTAGAGAGCATTTTTGAAGAGGAGCTCTTTAAAGTGAAGTACCATGTGAATCCAGCAACTGGAGAAGCCGGCATCTGCACCGCTCAAAATAGGTGCCTTTTTGGTGATAGCATCAGTCACCACGAAACGCCAGAGGCCGCTAGAAGAAATTACGAACAAACTCAAGAGCGTGTTTTAGCACCTAACTTTGATCGCGCCACAGGGAAAATAACATTTTTGAAAGTGACCAGCAGAAATGAAATGGTAGAGCTTTCTAGCCTCTTGAGAAACCTCTATCAAACGGCGCCGAATCGAGAGTTCGAAGTGATAGATCCCCTAAATGAGGAGCCCGTGTTCATTACTTATGAAGATTCAACGGGCTGCTTCTATCTTAGTACTCTTCCAAGAGTTCCTGGGGAGGAGCTTTCAGCCACAAAACGACTATCTGATTTACTTGCCCTCGCTAGTGAGCTTTATGCTCATGAAGGCGAACTCGCCCGCTCATAATTGCATTAAGCTCATTTCAGTGGAAATGAGTAAGCGGAGCTGATCAATTAACCCTAGCTCGTAAGCAGCAAGCGGTGAAACCCCCAGCGCTTCGCTCTCCCGGTGAAACCAAAGAGTTATTTCCCACGGGGTTATTTCTGGATCGAATAATTGGAAAAGAGAAATCAGCTCTCCCGTAAGCTCATCATTGTAAAACTGAAAAGTCGGATAAACTTTTTCACCGTCAGCGAGCATGAGGCCCAGAATGACTCTAGCTTCTTCTAGAGGCTCAATTTCCTCTTCTGTCAGTTGAAGCATTGCCGCCAACTCTTCCCATTGAAAGAACTTGATTGTTGCTTTTTCGTCATTCATGGCATTCCTCATGTATAATGGACTACGTATAGTAGTTAGGAGCTACAATTGTCTAACACTCAAGCTTTCGAGGCTGGAGCGCCATTCATCAATGGTTCCCCTCTAGCTGAATCATCAGTCGAAATCTTTTATCGAATGATGGAGCCAGCTGTTGAAGAAAATCCTCAATTGGAGACTCAAGCTGACTTTAAGGCTGAAGAGGCTAAGGTTCTTTCCCTTGCGAAGGCCGGTGACTGGCGCGAGCTTACCTCTTTTGTGATTTCACGAGCTAGTTCAGAAGTTTACCTTTCCGCATTGGCGGAACGCAAGAGTCTTCAGCTTAAGCTCGATGAGCAGGCCGCTAAAATGAAAGAGCCAGCGCGTAAGAGAGACCTGAAAAATCTAGAGGTTGCTGTACCGGCAGCTTTGAAGCTCCGGGGGCTCAATAAAGAATTCCGAGAGCTGTATGAAGAGCTCATTTTCCATATTTCTCGAATGACTCAGTATCGCACGCTCACTGCTCGTGCGGCTCAGCTCGCCAGCATCCTTAGGGAGCATGAAGAGCGCAACAGTGGCGTATTCCTCTCCTATGATAAAGAAACTCTTGGCTCTCTAAAAGCGCGCGGCTTTTATGAAATCAACAGCATAGAGTGGCATAATGCTCGAGCCGCCGGGATCGGCGGCTCCGACGTGGGCGCTATCATGCGAAGTGACCCAGCATTCGGAAGCCAGAATTACGCTCGAGTTGTAGCTGCCAAACTGGGAGAGCTTTTAGCTGAAGATGATCCCCTCATTGCGGTTCGAGACGATCTAACTTCCGCAATTGGTCGAGGAAACGCCTGGGAAGAGTTCATTCGCTACATGGTTCAGGATAAACACCCCGAGCTTCGAGTTGCCTTCTGTAAGTCATCTTGGCACGGAGCCCCCGGCGTAGAGCATCGCCACGCTAACTTTGACGGGCTATTCCTCGATGAGGCTGGAGTACCCGAGGGAATTTTAGAGATTAAGACAGGCTCTAACCCTAAAAAATGGGGCCCCGTTGAAGACGGTTTAGATGGTGTTCCACCGAGCTATCGCAAGCAGGTTCTCTGGTATGCCGCCACGGCCGGCCTCAAATATGGGAAAATCGTTGCAATCCTAGATGACAATGATTACCGAGAGTACGACTTCTCCATGGATGACCCCGCGATCAAGCTCGAGATCGAGCAGATGTATGAAGCGACTGACAAGTTCTGGGATGAAATCCAAGCCCGTAAGCTTCAGCTGCTAGAGGGGACTTTTAAGCCAGCAGAAAAAATGAACCGGCTAGGCACACACGAGTCTATAGATAATGTTGCTCTCGTTTACTCTGGATACTCGGGTGAATCTAAGGCCTACTCTAAAAAGCTCATTCTCAATGCGCTAGCTCTAGCACAGGGACCCGAGAAGCGCGAACTCAGTCGAAAGGAATTCCAAAAGATTATCTTTCAGGTTTTCGCGCGACACGACCCCAGCAAGCGCAAACGCCCCTTCGTAGGTATAGACATTGAAACCACTACTGTTTCTGCTCGTACCGGTAGAATCATTGAAACTGGTATCGTAAAAATCAATGAAGCCGGTGACCCCGAAGTGGTTTACAGCTCGCTCCATGGTCTCCCCGAGCAGGCTCGCATCGGCGTGGGTATGGGAGCAATAGCTGTTCACCATATCACGGAGGATAGAATCCTTGACAAGCCGCTCTTCGAGGATCCCGAAACAGCTAGAGAGATTCTTGAGCACCTCAAAGGTCACACCATGGTGGCCCATAACCTTGGGTTCGAGGATCGCTTCTTTGAGGCAAATCTTCCTGGCTACATCGAAGCGAAGGCGTCAGGCGAGATTACATTGCTGGACACTAGGAAACTAACCAAGTATCTCATGCCCCGCTCCACCGACAACTCACTTCAGTCATTCACTGAGGATAACGGAGTTCCCTACGCCGGCGCTCACGCTGCGGCTAGCGATGCCCTCATGATGATTAAAGCTCTCTTGCGTTTACAGAGGACTATTCACTCCGGGGGACGCTTCATCACCCGGCGAGCTTCAGCCTCCCTGCGCATGTCCGCGCTAGAAGAGGCTAAGCAATTCGAGTCAGATAGATGAAATCCGATATTGATTCCTGAATCCCAGTAGCCCATGACGAAAGCTCAAGAATGGACCTCAATACACTTCTCATTATAGTCGCGGTAGCGGTTATTGCTGTCATCGGAACAGTGATTTACATTATCCGAAAGGGTGCTAAACCCACCCAGAACGCGGCTGTCCTCTATCAGGATTGGGCGCCAAAATTCGGATTACCACCATTGAGTGACGCCCCAAAGGCTGGCGAGGAAAACGCAAAAATCCTAGCCCGCCATTTAAAGGTTATTCGGGATAAGCAACAAAACATTGAAGAGGTGGATCTAAAAGTCGACCTAGAGGAACTCTCGCAAGAGGACGCCTTAGCTTACGCAGAGCAGGCAAATGAGTTGCTTCTAGAGAAAACAACTAAGGCTTTCATCTATGACATTCAAGATGCTCGAAACGGAAACCTAAGGCTATTCACTCTAGAGAAAGAGAGCTCTGGCTATCGAAACTTCCTTTTCGGTCAAGCCGTGATTAAGCTTTTGAAAACCGGAAGTGAGCTCAACGAATTTCCAGATATCGAGCTTCCAGAGGGCTCTACAGAAGAGTCGCTGGGTGCTCTAGAGTCCTTTGTCATCGCCAATGCAGGTTTAGACATTGATCCGGAAGAGCTTTACAAAGTAACCAGCGTGCTGAGCGAGAAGTTCGGCGGAGACTGGAACGTCTTCCTCATTGCAGATGATGTGCTTAAATTTGAGAAAGCTGAAGAGGAGCCCGAATTCGCTGAAGAGGAGCAAACGGATAATTCTCCATTTGCCGCGCAGCGTGAAGAGAAGCGTCTGGCTGACGAGCGTGCCGCTGCCGAGGCGGCCGAGGCGGCAGCTAAGCGTGAGGCTGAGCTCGCCGAACGTCGACTGCGCTGGGAGCAAGCTGAAGAGCATAAAAGACTGGAAGAGCTTGCGGAGCAGAAGCGCGCAATTGATGCCGGCGAGATCTCTCCGCTAGTAGCTAGACCACTGGCATTTATTGCTCAGGCTATAGAGGTTGCTGCGGATTACTCTGGTGTGTTTACTTTCGATGAGGAAGCAGACATCAAGCGCGCCACGAGAATCGGCTCGCCTTTAGTGTTTAGCATTTACTCAGGTGAGCTGATTGACTCTGAAAGCGAAATGTTTATTAAGTTTACAGCTCACATGCGCAGCTCGCTAAGAAGAAATTATGGCGGTAAGTGGCTCGTTAGCCACGAAGAGGGTCAAGTAAGCTCTATCTCCTTCGAGAAAGAAATTTCCTAAAGCTAGAACATTTTGTTAGCATAAACTTTATGCTAACTGATTTCTCCCTCTTCAAAAAGCTCGAAGCCAGTGTCGAGACAGCAATTCCGGCGAATTCCATTGCAGTTCTTCGACTCGATGGATCTAACTTCAGTCGCTACACTAAGCAGTTCAACAAGCCATTCAGCACCTCTTTTGAGCTGGGAATGGATGCCGCAGCCCAGGCGGTAATCAAAAATGTTTTGCCAAACACCCTTCTCGCTTACGTAGGCTCGGACGAGATTTCACTGGTGGTTTCAAACGCGAACAATAAGCTTCCCTACGCTGGAAGAGTGAGCAAACTTCTTTCTCTTTCAGCATCCCACGCAACCGCTGGCTTCATGCGAAAGCTCCCTACGGCTAAGGGTGTGCCTGCTTTCGATGCGCGCTACATCGCTTTTAACGAGCCTGAACTTATCCGGGAATACATCACCTGGCGCCGGCTCGATGTGCGGAAGAACGCTACCTCCATGGCTGCAGGACATCTTCGCAGCCACAAAGAGCTCATGGGGGTGAGCACTAAAGAGCGTGGTGAGCTTCTTGTGGGTACCGCTTTTGAGAAAATTCCAGAAGGAACCTTCAATGGGCGCTTTGTTCTAGCCAGCGGAGTCGTGCCAGCTGAGCGGGAACTGGCTGAAACCCTTGCGGCCGAAGCTTCTCAGCGACACCTTGCTATTCTCGCTCGCTTTAGTTGAGGGCTAAAACATCAAGGATTCGCTCTTTAGCCTCAATGCTAGCCTCATCGCGGTCAAAGAACTTACGCTTCTCCGGAGAAAGCATTTCCTCATTGAGAACCCAATAGGCGAATGATTCAGCCATGTCCTCTTGGGGAGCAGATGCAGCATAAGCGTTGACAAATTCATCGGGCATTTCCCGATGCCTAATTTCGCCTGCCTCAAGATCCCCTGTTGTGGTTCCCTCAAGCATTCCTGGCTCATCCCAGAATAATCTAATCCAATTGTAAAGACTGGACTCTGAATCGATGCAAACGGTGTCATCGAGAAGAAGTGCCGTGGAGCACTGACCACTTTCGAACTCTTGATAGAACAGAGAATCATACTGATCCATCATGGTCATAAGATGATTGTACTCATGAACCAGCGTGAAAATTTGCCCCTCTTCACCGCCAAGCTCTTTATCAATTGCTAGCGCTAATGTTCTCTCGTTGAAATCAACATATGCCGCAACGCCGCTCTCAAGTCCGTTACGAGCCACCGTGAATGTGTTGAGCTCTAGAACATCTCTACCAAAAATTTTTCGAACATTGTCCCACGCGGCAGCCACATCAGCCTCCGGCTCAGGGAAAATCGTCATATCCTTGCGAATACCGTAAATCTCAACCTCACCGAAAACCTCAGAGTGGCCTAGAAGTTTTTCACCAGGCTGAAGATCGAGTGACTCCTCATCGATTCTTGACTCCAGTAGTGATTTGGGATCTACTTCGACATAGGTAAAGTCCTCGGTAGCTGGCTCTTCCAGTGAGGCTTCATAAGTGGCCTGCTCTTGCGCACGATCCAGCTCATTGGAAATTGTAACAGCACCAGCGCTAACAAAAAGCGTAAGCACAAGAGTACCAACACCAGCAGGTATCACCCAACCGTAGGAACGCTTATCCTCTGGTGCTTCATATGCCGGAAAACTCCCTAGTAGCTCAAAAGTTTCATCAGTCTTGTTTCTTTGGACTGACTCAACTGGGGTAGAGGTTGGAGCAAAGGAGTCTACTTTAAAAGCCTTTGGAATTACAGCCCACCAGCCGCTCAGTTCATTTGCTGAATAGCTTTGACCCGAAGAGTTGAGCTCGGCGAGCTTAGCTTCATATTCAGCTTGACTAGGTAAACGAGAGCTCGCGTATTGCTCCCTAAAATGCCGTTGCGCTTCAGGAGAAACCGCGTAAAAACTTTCCCATTCCATAGTCAGAATATCAATCTCGCTAGTTAGTGAACTTAAAACCTTAAATAATCATACACGAGATTCTTTTGTTTTGCCTTCAAAAATAGACGTGATATGATGCACTTATGACAAGGTATGCAAATGGCGCAAGGCTCATTATTTACGTGGGTGTTCCTGGCTCTGGGAAGTCCACTATCGCCGCGCAGCAGGCGGAAGAGCTTGGCGCTGTTCTTCTCAACCGCGACGACACTCGCACCGAGCTCTTCGGTGAGGCGTATCACCGGCGCAGTAAGCCGGACGGGAAGAGTGAGGCACAGGTCACCTCCATCCTTGAGAAGAAGCTTTATGCTACACTTCGTTCTGGTGGAGTAGCTATTGATGACAACACAAATACTAACCCGCGCTTTCTCCACAAGCTCA
Source organism: Pararhizobium sp. (assembly GCA_031556925.1). Lineage (GTDB taxonomy): Bacteria > Pseudomonadota > Alphaproteobacteria > Rhizobiales > Rhizobiaceae > Pararhizobium. The sequence goes on along the minus strand of JAVBSF010000343.1, from coordinate 3,605 downwards.
TCATGCAGGGAGTCAATCTTGGTGCCGCCGTGGAGATTATCACGGTGAACACTCCACTCGAGGAGGCCAAGAAGCGGAACCGCAAGCGCGGAAACTCTGGCGGTCGCCTAGTGCCCGAGCATGTCATTGACAAGATGGCGTCAACTCTTTACTCGGCAGATGGTAACATCAAGGATGTTCTTTATAGCCGTGATATGGTGGTGTTCGTTGACAAGGATACGCTTGGGATGAAGCAGCTTCGCTGGTTCAATGCGAGCCAGGAGGCTCTTTTTCCGATCATTTCTCAGGATCTGGTGCTGGTGGATCTAGATGGTACTCTTGTTTTCAATCAATCTCTCGTTGAAAAGTACATTTCAGGGGCAGGGAATACAAAGAAGGATTGGAACGGGTTCTTCAAGGCATCAGCTCAGGCTCCTGTGAATCAGTCTGTTGTTGCTCTACTTCGTGAGGTGCGAGAGGCTGGGCTTACGATTTTTGCACTCACAGGTCGCCAGGATAGCGCTGCTGAGCACACCATTGAGTTTCTTCAGCGCGCGAACGCCCCCGTCTCTCGTCTTTACATGGCGCGAGAGGGAGACTTCAGAGGAGATTACGCCACGAAGACCACTAACCTGGAGCTCATCCAGGCCGAGGGTTTCCGCGTTGTCCACTCGGTGGATGACCGTCCAAGCTCTATTAGAGTTTGGGAAGAGCGTGGCATCATGGTCTCTCGCGTACCGGAGTCTCTCGACGGGCTAGAGCCTCTAGTCAACAGCACATTCCTTTGTGAGGACTATCTTTCAGCCTGATATTCGCCTCACTTACAACAGTTAGCTAATGGAGTTAGAACAATGAAGCTTCACTATTCCCCTAACCTAGGAAGACTTGCGAAGTGCTCATCTGATAATTGCGCTTTCGATGAGCACTTCGATACGGAGACCATGAAGAGAATGAGCCCCGTTCAGCTTCGCGGATTCCCTAAGGTGTTAAAGAATTCCTATCTAGGGATTTCAGTCGAGCCGGCAGCGTTGGCTCCAGCGCTGAATCAGCTTAAGAGCGCCATGACTCCTAAGCTATTTCAGCAGATTACCCAGAAAAAGAGAGAGCGGGATGGAGCGGACGCTTTTCATCTCACGGTTATTACGCCGCCCGAGTTTAGGAAACTCAAGGCTGAGAATCGCCTAGCTTTTCCGGATAAGCCATTCACTCTCGAATTGCTCGGCGTTGGAACAGCTAGCAATGAAAAATCGCAAAGCTGGTTCGCTGTGGCCCGATCAGTTACATTGGATCATTACCGCTACAGCCTCGGACTCCCACGGCACGATTTTCACGTAACCTTAGGATTCACTGTGGCAGATGTTCACGGTGTTCCAAAGAATGAAACTACGCTAGTCTAAAAGGAAAGCGGGCTTTAGCTTTGTAGCTAAAGCCCGCTTTCCTTTTAGACTACCCTCGTTTAACAACTCCCGCTTGAATCGCTGAACGAAGCTCTGCGTCTGAAATCATACCGGATATATCTCCAGTAAGCCGTTGCGCCTCTCGAGAAACTGTACGAAGCTCACGATGAAGAGACTTTCGAACGACTTTATTAGTCTCGCGCTCAATACGCTCTAAAAGCTTGTGACGCCGAGTAACCAGCTCCGTCAATCTCTTTGTGGGAGCAGTAGCAGTAGTAGTCGCCATACAATTCATCTCCAAAAATTTTCCTGTTATCATTTTACCAAAGAAAGGAGACTCATGGCTCTGTATGTTTTTCATCCAGGATCTACCTCAGCGTATCCCGAGCTTCAAGCTGACTTGGACGCTTTAGATGAGCTCTCCATTCCACATGGCTCACTTTTGCCCGAAATACCAGCTGGCTCACTTGTGGTCCCACGATTCCGCATGATTCCCTTCGGCAGGGAGCTAGAGGATGAGGTTACCCTACTCGGAAGCCGGCTTATCAACAGCTACCGTGAGCATCGAAACATCGCTAACCTTTACAATTGGGTTCACCTTCTAGTGGGGTTGACACCTCCGGCCTATGGGCTAGAGGATATACCTAGACTTCCAGAAGGAGAATACTTCCTCAAGGGAGAGACAAACTCGAAAAAGTCGGATTGGTTCGGAAGCGCTTACGCCCCAAATAAAGCCTCACTTTTGAAGATCGCTCATAGTGTCCTCAGTGACCAGTACGTGGGCTCACAGCAGCTAGCTATTCGACCCTTCCAAAAGTATCGTGAGATAGGTAAGGCGGTTAACGGACGCCCCATTTTCCACGAGCGCCGCGCTTTTTACTACAGGGGAGAGCTCCTCACCGAGGCTCACTATTGGAATGTGGACGACTTTGGAGCGCCCGAGCCGTTGAATCCCCCAAGCTACGCGAGGACCCAAGAGCTTGCGAAGCTTGCCGTGGGAGAGCTAGCTGACTTCTTGGTAATCGATTACGCAGAATATGAGGATGGCTCCTGGGGTGTCGTAGAGCTTAACGATGCTTCTATGGCAGGCTTGTCAGCAAATTCGGCGCTTGATCTTTGGGGCAGGCTTCGAAATATAGTTCGCTAGCTGACAGTTTAAGCCGATTCATGCGCTCCTGTCACAATCACGCACTGAGGATAAATAACCCGCTTAGAGCAGCAGCTACAGGCGATAAGAGGTGGTTATCCTTAGAACTAAGGATGTCATAGCAGCAATAAAATTCGGTAACATTTCTTTAAGATGCAAGAGGAGGAAAACATGAGTGGAATGATCGCTTGGACAGATGTTGAAACCACTGGAGTGGACACTCGCGAGGGTCATAAATTATTGCAGATTGCTGTAATCATCACGGACGAGAATTTTCAGGAGCTCGCCACGCTTGAGCAGAAGTTCTACTACAGCGCCGAAGCTGTGGAGAAATTGAAAGAGCTCGCCGGGGACTATGTGACGAATATGCACGCTGCCACGGGGCTCTGGGATCAGCTTCCAGAAGCCGCTGAAACACCTGAGACTTTTGATCTGAAACTCCTGCGCTGGCTTCAGAGCAATCAACCTCTCGCTAAAACACTTCTTTTCGGGGGCAACTCTATCACTCTTGATCGTGAATTCATGAGAGAGTTTCTTCCAAAAAGCTACGAGCATTTCTCTCATCGTAGCCTAGACATGACAAGTGTAGAAAATTACTTCGCTTTCACTCAGGGCCGCGAACGCTTCGAGAAGAAAACTACTCATAATGCTCTAGATGACATTCGAGAGTCATTAGATTCGCTTCTTTATCACCGAAAGCTTGACCAGGAGCAAGCTACTCCATTTTGAACCAACAAAAAGCCGCACGCTTGAAGCGTGCGGCTTTTTTGTATTAGATTTTAGCGACCGAAGCCGAAGAAGCTTTTAGTCTTCTTGTCACCCTCGTCTTCATCGTCCTCATCATCGGCCTCTTCGACTGACTCTTCAGCAGCCTCTGGCTCCTCGGTGAACTCATCCTGCTCAGACTCAGCGTGCACCTCAGCATCGAAGGCTGAAATTTGCTCTGACTCAGAAGCGAGCGGGTCGAGGGTCTCGGGAACCTCTGGAAGATCGTCAGACGGGTCATCGTACTCTACATCCTGGGGTGCGAATCCAGGAACTGGAGCGTCACCCTCCGCGAATACAGGAGCCGGGAAGTCCTG
>JAVBSF010000245.1:0-10207 GCA_031556925.1 Pararhizobium sp. | reverse complement strand
CGATCTCGCCCCCGATGCCGGCTATCGCCGGAAGAACAGCAAGCTCAGGACCGCCCTTCTCCAGCACAAGGCTTTCAGCTTTGCCGGCCTTTCCGAGCGGATGTTCGGTCTGTTGTTCTCCGGCCTTGTCTACCCGCAGATCTGGGAAGACCCGGCTATCGACATGGAGGCCATGCGGCTGCGGCCGGAACACCGGATCGTGACGATCGGCTCCGGCGGCTGCAACATGCTGGCCTATCTTTCCGCCAGGCCGGGCCGCATCGACGTGGTCGATCTCAACCGCCATCACGTTGCTCTCAACCGACTGAAACTCGCCGCCTTCCGCCATCTCCCGAGCCATGGCGACATCCGCCGGTTCTTCGGCGAGACCGGCGTCGCCAGCAATGTTCAGGCCTTCGATCTTTTCATCGCGCCCAGGATCGACAGGGCGACGCGGGACTACTGGAACGGCCGCGACCTGACCGGCCGTCGCCGCATCGGCGTCTTCTCGCGCAATATCTATCGCACCGGCCTGCTCGGGCGGTTCATCGGCCTCGGCCATCTGCTTGCCCGCCTGCACGGCGTCGATCCGGCCGAGATGATCCAGGCCCGGTCCATCCGCGAGCAGCGGCAGTTCTTCGACGAACGGCTGTCACCGCTCTTCAACCGGCCGGTTATTCGCTGGATCACCGCGCGCAAAAGCTCGCTGTTCGGCCTCGGCATTCCGCCGCAACAATTCGATGAACTGGCCCGCCTCAGCGACGAGCCCTCGCTCGCCGGCGTGCTGCGTGGCCGCCTGGAAAAGCTCGCCTGCCACTTTCCGCTGAAGGACAATTATTTCGCCTGGCAGGCCTTTGCCCGGCGCTATCCCATGCCGCATGAAGGCGCGCTGCCGCTCTATCTGCAGGAAGCCTCTCACGACGCCATCCGCGATGGCGCCCAGCGCGTACAGGTTCACCACCAGAGCTTCACCGAGCTTCTCGCAACGAAGCCCGCCGCATCGGTCGATCGTTATGTTCTTCTCGATGCGCAGGACTGGATGACCGACGAACAGCTGAACGCGCTGTGGACCGAGGTTTCGCGCACCGCCGCTCCCGGCGCCGTCGTCATCTTCCGCACCGCCGCCGAAAACAGCATTCTCGACGGCCGGCTTTCCGATACGCTGCTCGGCCAATGGGACTACGATGCCGCCCGCTCGCGGGAGCTGGGACACAGGGACCGCTCGGCGATCTATGGCGGCTTCCACATCTACAGGAAGAAGCCATGACGCTGACAGTCGACAGCCATGCCGACCGCATGGACCGCATGTATCGCTACCAACGGCATATCTACGACCTGACCCGCAAATACTATCTCTTCGGCCGCGACACGATGATCCGTGAACTGGATGCTCCGGCAGGCGCAACTGTGCTGGAAGTCGGCTGCGGCACAGGTCGCAACCTTGCCCTGATCGCCCGGCGCTTTCCCGATGCCCGGCTTCACGGCCTCGATATCTCGGCCGAGATGCTGGCAAGCGCGCAGGCGAAGCTCGCCGCTCTCGATGCGAGCGCCAACCGTCCGCTCCTGCGCGTCGCCGATGCGACGGATTTTACAGCTGAAGATTTCGGCATCGACGGCTTCGACCGCATCGTTATCTCCTATGCCCTGTCGATGATCCCCGACTGGGAGAAGGCGATCGATGCCGCCATCGCCGCCCTCAATCCGGGCGGCTCGCTGCACATTGCCGATTTCGGCCAGCAGGAGAGCTGGCCGCGCTTTGCCGGAACCGCGCTGCGAGCGTGGCTGCGGCGTTTTCACGTCACCCCCCGCCCCCTGTTGCGGCAGGCATTGCAGGCGCATGCGGATGCCGCCGGAGACAGGCTTGAATTCCGGTCGCTCGGACGCGGCTATGCGTGGCTTGCAGTCTATCGGCGCGCCCGCTGAAGAGGACAGATGCAGCGAATTTTCTTTCCGACGCTTGCCCGAGGCATGCCGAAAGCGGCATTTCCGTCGCGTTTTAGCGATTACTCCTTGAAAATAACCCATTTTTTACCATGATGTGATGAGGATGAGGCACGCGCCTCCGGGGGATCATCACATCATGGGCATGACCGCGTGAGGCTGCATCGGCAATCGGTTCGAAACGGAAATTTCATGCGCCGGCACCTTCTGGCTCTTCTGCCAATCCTGTCGCTTCTCTCGGCCTGCACCTATGCGGACTACGATCTGGTTTCTACCGCATCGATTTCACCGCGTTTTCAGGACAAGGATCCGCAGAATTTTGGCCAACGCACGCCGCATCACCACAACATCCACGGCATCGACGTTTCGAAATGGAATGGCGATATCGACTGGAACACGGTTCGCGCTTCCGGCGTCTCCTTCGTCTTCATGAAGGCGACCGAGGGCACAGACAGGATAGACAGCCGCTTCAACGACTACTGGCAGGGCGCACGCGCCGCTGGCCTCGCCTATGCGCCCTATCATTTCTACTATTTCTGCTCCACCGCCGACAAACAGGCCGACTGGTTCATTGCCAACGTGCCGAAGAGCGCGGTGCAGCTGCCGCCAGTCCTCGATGTCGAGTGGAACAACGAATCCCCGACCTGTCGCCTCCGCCCGCCGGCGCAGACGGTGCAAGCCGAGATGAAGCGCTTCATGGATCGCCTCGAAGCTCACTACGGCAAGCGCCCGATCATCTACACGTCGGTGGACTTCCACCGCGACAATCTCGTCGGGCAGTTCAACGATCATCATTTCTGGGTGCGCTCGGTGGCGAAGCATCCGACCGAGATCTATCCGGACCGCCGCTGGGCCTTCTGGCAGTATACCAGCACGGGCGTCATTCCGGGCATCGAGGGCGATACCGATATCAATGTTTTCGCCGGCTCCGCCAAGAACTGGAAAAGCTGGGTCGCCGCGGTTTCACAGCCGCAGCAGATGGCGCGGAACTAGACAGAGACTGAGCTTGGGCGGCTAAGCCGTTGAACGGATTCCCATTAACGGTAAAGGCGCCGGTCATTCTTCTTTCCGCCCCAATGCCATGGCATCGGCGTGCATCACTTTCTGAAACCCAACGCATCCGCCCTGCCCACCTGTCGGCAGCGCGGACAAATATTGAAGGATCTGCGATGTTCCGCCGCGTTCGGCCTTTGCTTGTCTCCACCGCCCTCCTTTCCCTCGCCGCAACTTCGGCCTTTGCCCAGCAGGCGCCGGCCTGCGGCGGTGATCTCGCGACCTTCCTTGCTGGCGTAAAGACCGAAGCCGTCGCCAAGGGTATTCCCGCCGATGTTGTCGACCGCGCACTGGCGGGTGCCGCCATCGACCAGAAGGTTTTGAGCCGCGACCGCGCCCAGGGCGTGTTCAAGCAGAGCTTCACCGAGTTTTCCCAGCGCACCGTCAGCAAGGCCCGCCTCGATATCGGCGCGAAGAAGATGAAGGAATATGCCGATGTCTTCGCCCGCGCCGAGAAGGAATTCGGCGTGCCCGCCGCCATCATCACCGCCTTCTGGGCGCTGGAAACCGACTTCGGCGCCGTGCAGGGCGATTTCAACACCCGCAACGCGCTGGTGACGCTCGCCCATGACTGCCGCCGCCCGGAGATGTTTCGCCCGCAGCTGATCGCCGCCATCGAGATGGTCCAGCATGGCGACCTCGATCCGGCAACGACCACCGGCGCTTGGGCGGGCGAAATCGGCCAGGTGCAGATGCTGCCGGAAGACATCATCCTGCAGGGCGTCGATGGCGACGGCGATGGCCATGTGAAGCTGAAGGACAGCAGCCCGGACGCGATCATGACAGCCGCGAAATTCATCGCCAGCCTCGGCTTCAAGGCCGGGGAGCCGTGGATTCAGGAGGTCAGCCTGCCGGAAAACCTGCCCTGGGAAAAGACCGGCCTGCAGCCGGGCATGACCGCCGGCGACTGGTTCGCGCTCGGCGTCAAGCCACGCGACGGCAACACGGCCTTTCCGCAGCTGGCGGCCTCGGTCGTCATACCGCAGGGCCGCAAGGGCGTGGCCTTCATGACCTACCCCAATTTCAACATCTATCTCGAATGGAACCAGTCGTTCATCTACACGACTTCGGCCGCCTATTTCGCCACCCGCCTCAACGGCGCGCCGCCCTATAATGGCGGCAATCCCGAACCGGGCCTCAGCGACGACGGCATGAAGGCGCTGCAAACCAAGCTGGAGGGCATGGGCCATGATGTCGGCAAGATCGACGGCATCCTCGGTTCCGGCACCCGCGCAGCACTGCAGAAGGAGCAGCTGCGCCTCGGCCTGCCCGCCGACGGCTGGGCCACGCAAGCCGTTCTCAACGCGCTGTAATTCCTAGCGACAGCAAAGCGGACCACGATCAGGGCCGGTTTTCCGGCCCTTTTTGCTGCGCGCGCCGCAGCTTGCGATGGTGCCGCGCCAGCCGGAAGGCGCGATAGCGCAACCGGACCGACCAGCGAGCGCCGGCAAGCGCCCGGCCGTGGCGTGACAGCTCGCTGAGTTCCCGCGCATAGGCGACGGCAAAGGCCTCGCGATAATCATGCAGCTCTTCCGAGGCGATATTCTCCAGCCGGTGCATGACATTGATCCAGAGCGGCGACACCAGAAGCGAAATGGCGGTAACCGTGATCGCCAGCCGGTAGGTATCGAGCTGCAGGACACCGGCGCTGAAACCGGCCGCCGCCAGCACGAAGGAGAACTCGCCGATCTGGGCCATGGAGAGGCCGGCAATGAGGGCCACCTGCGGCGAAGAGCCTGTCTTGCGCAGGAGGAAGATGTTGAGAACCGTCTTTGCCGCGATGACGAGGATCGCCACCCCCAGCAGCAGAAACACATGATCGAAGACAAAGGACAGATCGATCAGCAGGCCGATGGAGAGGAAGAACACCACCAGCAACACGCTCTGGATCGGCTCGATGACCGGGATGACCCGGCTGCGCAAGGTGGAGTTTCCGAGGACGATGCCGGCCAGAAACGCGCCATAGGCAGGCGACATGCCGGCGAGACCCGAAACGGCGGCGGCGGAAAAACAGAGCGCCAGCGCACCCAGCGCCAGTATTTCGACCTTGTCCTCCATCGTTTCGCTGAACGGGATCTTCAGCTTGCTGCGATGACCGAACCACCACAGCAACCCGGCCAGCAGACCGATGGCAACCACCATCTTGATCGCGATGGAGGCGATATCCATCTCGCCACCGCCAAGGCTCGATACCAGGATCAGCATCGGCACGACGGCGATATCCTGGGCGATCAGCACGCCGATGGCGATGCGCCCGGTCTCGCTGCGCAGCTCGTCCATATCCTCCAGCATCTTCATGGCGACGACCGTCGAGGACATGGCCGCGACGAAGCCGAGAATCATGCCTTCGGCAAGGGTGGCGCCGGTCATCAGCTCGATCAGCACGGCGGCTGTCAACGCGACCGCCACCTGCCCGCCGGCAACGAGCAGCGCCTGGCGCAGACTGAGCGTGAACGCCTTGACCGACAGTTCCATGCCGATGAAGAACAAAAGCACCACCACGCCCATCTCGGCGAGAAGGGTGACATTGCCGCTCGAGGAGATCAGTCCGAAGCCGGTAGGCCCGAGAGCGATACCCGCGAGGATAAAGCCCACGAGCGGCGGCTGGCGCAGGCGCAGAAACCCGAGGCCCAGCAACGCCGCAACGGCAATCACGACGGCAATCGAGACGAGGCCCTGATCACCATGGGATGCTGTTTGCGCAGCCGTATGTGCATCTAACGGATCCAGCGCATACTCCTCGAATGAACCATATCGTGCGACACGAATCGGGTGGTGAAACAATCGCCGATCCCGTATCTGCTCTCATGTTTCAAATCACCTGCCGGGAGGTCAAGGCATATGCGGGAAATTCCAGATGGACGACGGAAAGCCTCCATGGCATCCACGGAGCACCGCATGGCGCTGTCCACCTGGGGTTTGCTCTGTCTGCTCGGTCTGATCTGGGGCGGCTCGTTCTTCTTCGCGCGCATCGCGGTGAGCTCTGTGCCGCCGTTTACGCTGGTGTTGCTGCGCGTGGGGCTGGCCGCGCTGGCGTTGCAGATTTACGTGGCCGGCCGTTACGATATCTACCGGGAGTTTGCCGCCCGCTGGCCGCAGTTCCTGCTGCTGGGGCTGATCAACAACGCCATACCGCACACGCTGATCTTTCTGGGGCAGACCCAGATCGGCGCGGGTCTTGCCGCGATCCTCAACGCCACGACGCCCGTCTGGACCGTGCTGATCGCCAATGCGGTCACCGCTGATGAACGGCTGACCATGACGAAGATCGTCGGCTGCCTGCTCGGCCTTGCGGGAACCGCCGTGCTGATCGGCCCCGGCGCTTTCGCCGGTCTGTCATCCGCCGTTCCCCTCTGGGCGATGCTGCTGCCCGTTGCCGCCGCCATCAGCTACGGCTTCGCCGCAATCTACGGCAAGCGCTTCCGAGGCATCGCGCCGCCGGTGACGGCGGCCGGCCAGCTCACAGCCTCGACGCTCATCATGCTGCCCGCCTCGCTCGCCATCGATCATCCCTGGACGCTTGCCATGCCGACCCTGCCGGTTATCCTCGCGATCCTGGCGCTGGCGCTTTTGTCCACGGCTTACGGCTACATTCTCTATTTCCGCATCCTCGGCCGCGCCGGCGCGACCAATGCGTCGCTGGTGACCTTGCTGGTGCCGCCGAGCGCCGTGCTTCTGGGTTTTCTCTTTCTGGGAGAAACGCTGCAGCCGGCCGATCTCGCCGGCATGGCCTGCATCGCTCTGGGGCTCGTCGTGCTTGACGGCCGGATATTCCGAGGCTTCCGCACCAACTGAGGAGAATCGCGCGCATAGCCGGAGCCATTGCTCACGCCATGTTTCACGCCTTCACATTAATCAAGCAGGCCAGATTGTGAAAAAAATGTGGCAGACGAAATCGCGTTTTGAAACAGGAATTTAACCCTGTGCATAAATGGTTTCGCAAGAGACTTCGCCGCATTGCAGCATAATTTCCGCTTTGAGGTGTGACATTTTCACCCTATGTTTCAGGCGTTAACGCAAGGAGGGCCGATTATGGGAATTACACATTCGCTGAATGTCCTCATGATAAGTGCAGCGTTCGTCTTCGTCGCAACCATGCTTTTCATTTGAGCGCCAGGAGACAGAAGAAGCGGATTTAAACATCCGGAAAGCCATTGCAGCCAGACAGCATTGAAAGCGCAGAAAGCGCATGCTGAACACAGACTGCCAGAATTCACGAAAATCCCTGCCGGTTCTCCGACAGGGATTTTTCTTTTCCGGGTTCAGGATTGTGGCGTATGGCCTTTTCAGGCAGCGGCGCCCTCGTGGCGGGCAGATGTGGCCGCCGGGTTGCGCTCAAAGCCCACGAGATCGCACACGGCGCTGACCAGCGGCACCCGGTTCATCGTATAGAGATGAAAATCCCGCACGCCCCGGCGCGCAAGATCGACGATCTGCTCGGCGGCGATATGGGTCGCTTCCTTGAAGCGCTCGACCGGTGCTTCATCGAGATGGATGAGGCGCGTGGTGATGGCATCGGGAACGCGCGCGCCGCACAGACCGGCGAATTTGCGCATCTGCGAAAAATTGTTGATCGGCAGGATGCCGGGAACGATGGGAATGGTGATGCCGGCGCGGCGAACACGCTCCAGATAACGCTCGAAATCATTGTTATCGAAAAAGAACTGGGTGATCGCGCGCGTGGCGCCGTTATCGACCTTGCGCTTCAGCATGTCGATATCGGCAGCGACATCAGTGCTTTCCGGATGTTTTTCCGGATAGGCGGAAACGGAAATCTCGAAATCCCCCCTAGCGCGGATGGCGGCAACCAGCGCGGCCGCATTCTCGTAGCCACCCTCGGTCGGCTCGTAACGGGCGCCGATGCCGCCCTGGGGATCACCGCGCAGGGCACCGAAATGGCGCACGCCGCAGGCAACGAACTCATCGACGACGGCATCGACCTCGCCCCTCGTCGCGCCGACGCAGGTGAGATGAGCAGCCGTGTTCGCAAGCCCTGTCTCCTTGATCATCCGACAGACCGTCGTCAGCGAACGCGACTTGGTCGATCCGCCCGCGCCGTAGGTAACCGTGACGAAGGCCGGCGAAAACACGGACAAAGCATCGACCGTTTCGAAAAGCTGCGCTTCCATCTCATCGGATTTCGGCGGAAAATATTCGAAGGAGAGCCGCAGATTGCCGCGTTCAGCCGGATAGAGCGTGTGGATGGCCATCGTTAATTTCTCCCCCCATGGGCATAGCGGACGCCTTCGGCGGCCGCGGCATGTGCTGCGTCTTCCCCGGTTGCGGGCGCGGCGTCGCGGCGGTCCCGCGCCAACCAGATCGTCACTGTCAATTGACGGTCGCTCTCCGGTTCGAGATCGACGGTCTTTTCCACCGCAAGCCCGGCCCGCTCCAGCCATTCCGCCATCGTCGCATGCGAGAATCCGAGGCGCGCATGGGCGTGTTCGTCGCGCAGATGCTCCAGGGCATGGGGCGCGAGATCGATGATCACGAGGCGCCCGCCCGGTGACAGCATGCGCGCGGCCTCAGCGATGGCCGCTTCCGGCTGCTCCAGAAAGTGCAGAACCTGATGGATCGTCACCAGATCGAAGACCTGGCCATCAAGCGGCAGGTTGAAGATATCGCCATGACGGATCGTGGCCTTGCTGGTGCCGCTGCGATCGAGATTGGCGCGCGCCACCGCCAGCATGTCACGGCTGGCATCGATGCCGATGCCGCGCCGGTAAATGCCCTCGAACAACTGCAGGATACGGCCGGTGCCGGTACCGAGATCGAGCAGAGCATCGACGGGCGCATCGCCGACGACGGTCTTCAGCGCCGCCTCGACATCGGCCTCGCTCACATGCAGCCGGCGGAGAGCATCCCACTCGCCGGCATTGCGGCTGAAATAGGCTTGCGCCTTTTCCGCCCTCGCCCGCTTCAGCATCACGAGACGCTCGTTGTCGCGACCCAGGATCGCATCCGAGCGTGACGCGGCCGACAGCATATCCTGCACCAGCCGGACCGATGCGCCCTCGTTTTTCATCCGGAAATAGGCCCAGGCACCTTCCTGATAACGATCGATCAGCGCCACTTCCGAAAGAAGCTTGAGATGGCGCGAAATGCGAGGTTGGGACTGGCCGAGAATTTCTGTAAGATCGGTAACGGTCAGGTCGCCGGACGACAAAAGGGCCAGAAGACGCATGCGCGTCGGCTCTCCCGCCGCCTTCAGGACATCGACCAGCGCGTCCAACCCCAAGCTTTCCCCACTCGCCATAACGAACCTCATCAACACATAAACATATCTTTATGTGATTTCGCGAACGGGTGCAACAAGGAAAAACTTTCGACGTCGAAACAGTATCATGCGCGACGAAGCCGCCACAGACGAGGAGGCTCCTTCAAGACAAAAGGCGGCCCGAAGACCGCCTTTTCACATCACACAATACCAGAAGTACGCCTCGACAGCGTCGAGCGGGATCAGCGCGTCAGGCGCTTGTAGCTGACGCGGCTCGGATTGACCGATTCCGGGCCGAGGCGACGGATCTTGTCGGCTTCGTAATCCTCGAAGTTGCCTTCGAACCATTCGACATGGCTGTCGCCTTCGAAGGCGAGGATGTGGGTGGCCAGACGGTCGAGGAACATGCGGTCGTGGCTGATGATGACAGCGCAACCGGCAAAGTTTTCGAGCGCCACTTCGAGCGCGCCGAGGGTTTCGGTATCGAGGTCGTTCGTCGGTTCGTCGAGGAGCAGAACGTTGCCGCCGGACTTCAGCATCTTGGCGAGGTGAACGCGGTTGCGCTGACCACCCGAAAGATTGCCGACCTTCTGCTGCTGGTCGCCGCCCTTGAAGTTGAAGGCGCCGCAATAGGCGCGCGAGTTCATCTCGAATTTGCCGAGCTTGACGACTTCGGCGCCGCCGGAAATTTCTTCCCAGACCGTCTTTTCGCCAGCCAGCGCATCGCGGCTCTGGTCAACGTAAGAGAACTGCACGCTGTCGCCGACGCGGATCGAGCCGCTATCCGGCTTCTCCTGACCCGTCAGGATGCGGAACAGCGTCGTCTTACCGGCACCGTTCGGGCCGATGACGCCGACGATACCGCCCGGAGGCAGCTTCAGCGACAGATCGTCGATCAGGAGGCGGTCGCCATAGGACTTGCTGATGCCGTCGAGTTCGATGACGACGTTGCCGAGACGCTCTGCGACCGGAATGATGATCTGCGCATCTGTCGGCCGGATGTTTTCGGCCGCTTCC
>JAVBSF010000532.1:0-3913 GCA_031556925.1 Pararhizobium sp. | reverse complement strand
CTATCGCAACACGCCGATCAAGGCGATCGAGGGACTGGGCGACAAGGCCAGGGCGATGATCGGCCCCTGGGTTCACAAATATCCGCATTTCGCCTGGCCGAAGCCCAGAGCCGATTTCCACGGCGAGGCCATCGCCTGGTGGAACAGGTGGTTGCGCGACGAGGATACGGGCGTTGAAAAACTGCCGCAGATGCGCGCCTATATTCAGGACGGGCCGAAACCATCGCTCAGGCGCGAATTCGATCCCGGCTTCTGGGTCGCCAAGGAGCGCTGGCAGCAGCCGCAGATGCAAAGCTATTATGTCGATCAATTCGGTGGCCTGACCGAAGGCATGCCGATTGCCGGCGCGACGGGGCAGGATGTCTATATCAAATCGCCGCTCGACACCGGCACCGCGTCGGGCGAATGGTTCACGCTGAAGCCCGATGCCGAGATGGCCAGCGACCAGCGCGTCGATGATGCCGGTTCACTGGTTTTCGAGACCGCCCCGCTCGATAAGGCCGTGACCGCGCTCGGCCAGCCGCTGCTGACGCTCGAGGCCGCCTGCGACGAGGACTGGGCAAACCTGATCGCCCGCATCGTCGACATCCATCCGGACGGGACGGCGACCCGCGTCACCTTCGGCGTTCTCAACCTCGCCCATCGCGACGGCAATGCAGAACCGAAGGCCATGGAAAGAGGCCGGAAGACACAGATTCGGCTCGTGCTCGATGCACTCGGCTACAATTTCCGGAAGGGCCATCGCATCCGCCTGTCGCTCTCGACCGCCTATTGGCCGATGGTGCTGCCGCCACCGACCGATCCCGGCCTGACCATCGACCGCGCCTCGATCGGGCTTGCCCTGCCGCTCCTCGGCGAACATCGGCGGATCAGCGTGCCTGAACCGGAAAATCCCGACCCGTTGCCGAAGTATATCGAAATCGAGCCAGGTGAAACCGCTCGCAGCGTGCTGCGCGATCTGACGAATGGCGTCACCGATTATTCGATCTATGAAGACACCGGCCTCGGCCGCCACCCCGATACGGGGCTTGCGACGCGGGAAATCCGCGACGAACTCTGGTCGATTGCCGCAGACGACCCCTTGTCGATGACCGGCACCTCGACCTGGACCTGCGAGATGCGGCGCGACGATATCGTTCTCAAGACAATCTCGGTTTCGACCATCGCCTGCACGAAGGATGAGTGGTTGATCAGCGCCTCCGTCACGGCCTTCGAAGGCGAGGCGGAAATCTTCGAAAAGAGCTTCGACAAGCGCATCCCACGCGACTTCATGTGATCTCAGACGGGCGCGGCTTCCTTCAGCGCAAGCAGCGCCCGCTGCGCATCCCCGGCCGGCACGAAGATATGATCGTGATGAAAGGCGGCTATGACATTGGCGCTGATGCCGTGCCGGGTCAGCGCCGCCGAGACAGCCGCCGTAAGGCCGACCGCCTCCAGCGCCGAATGAACCGTGAGCGTGATGCAGCGCATGACCGGACCATAGGTCAGCCCCGCCCTTTCGGCATCGGATTTTTCAAGGATGAGCGTCACACCCTCCTCTTCCCGGAAGAAACCCAGGGCCTGTGGGATATGGCTTGGCGCCTCGCCCGGCGAAACGCAGCAGAAGACGTAGTCGCCCTCGCGCAAAACGGGCCGCATTTCCTTCAGCAGCACCTCAAGATCGCGGATCCCCGCCATTCCTCCCTCCTGTCCCGTCGCATTCCACCGATACATGCAGCGATGGAGGCAGCGCCGCAAGCCGTAATTTCCGTCACGGACGGCACACGCAAATGCGATTTGACCGTGTGCGGTCCTGGGAGGATGCTCCGCTCCATCGAGCACGGCGGGCGCAACGGCCTTCCGCACGGGCGAACCATCGGGAGACCGCGACATGCCTGCCAGAACATCCACATTTCAGCGCCGTTTCACGGCTGCGACGATCGCCATGACGGCGGGCCTCGCCCTTCAGGCTTTCGCGGCAACAGCCGCCCTTGCGGCGGAAGAAGCGGTGGTGATCCCCGCCCCGGCCGTGGACGAGGTTTCGACCGCAAGCACCGAGAAGGCCATCTTTGCCGGCGGCTGTTTCTGGGGCGTGCAGGGCGTGTTCCAGCATGTGAAGGGTGTGAGGAATGCCGTTTCCGGCTATGCCGGAGGAAACAAGGACACGGCTGTCTATGAGACCGTCAGCTCCGGCACGACCGGCCATGCCGAATCCGTCGAGGTGACTTTCGATCCCAGGACCGTGAGCTATGGCCAACTGCTGCAGATCTTCTTCTCCGTCGCCCACAATCCGACCCAGCTCAACTATCAGGGCCCAGACCACGGCACGCAGTATCGCTCGGCGCTGTTCACGCTGTCGGATGAGCAGAAGAAGGTGGCGGACGCCTATATCGTCCAGCTCGGCAAGGCCGGCTCCTTCCCGGAGCCGATCGTGACGCAGGTGTCGGGCTCCGCCGCCTTTTACCCGGCCGAAGCCTATCATCAGGATTTCCTGACGGCCAATCCGACCCATCCCTATATCGTCTATAACGACATGCCGAAGATCGAGAACCTGAAAGCACTGTTCCCGAACCGCTTTTCGGAGCGGCCGGTGCTGGTCGCCGATGTGAAGGGCTGAGCGGATCAGGCTTTTGCAAATTTCCGGACGCTATCGCAAAGGGCCGCAAAGCCGGCCCGCGCGCCCTCGCTCAAGAAACGGGCGCGCAGCCATGCATGGATCATCTGCGGTTCTTCGCGAAAGGTGACATCCACACCCGCCTCGATCAGCCGCGTGGCATAATGCCGGGCATCGTCGCGCAGCGGATCGAAATGCGCCGCCGTGACATAGGCGGGCGGCAACCCGGCAAAATCCCCCGCGGCCAGCGGAAAAGCATAGCGATTGCCCTGCGGCGCCCGCAGCACATCGCGGTAGTAGACGACGTCCGCCGTGGAGAGCCCCGGCGCCTCGGCCATCTCGACATAGGAACCGGTGACAAGATCGCCCCCGAGACCCGGATAGATCAGCACCTGTCCGATGATGCCGGAAAGGCCCTCGTCTCGCGCCTTCAGGACAATCCCCGCGGCCAGATTGCCGCCCGCGCTGTCGCCCGCCACGACCACAGGCCGCCCCTCCCGAAGCAGGTGAACGAGGACCGTCCAGCAATCCTCGAAAGCGGCGGGCCAGACATGTTCCGGCGCGAGCCGATAATCGATGGAAACCAGCTCCGCCCCCACGGCATCGGAAATCTCGGCGCAGATCGCATCATGGCTTTCCAGCGAGCCGACCACGAAGCCACCGCCATGGATATAGAACAGCCGCGTCTGCGTTCTCACATTCGCCGGGCGATAGGTGCGAATGGCAATGCGCTCTTCGACAAGACTATCGCTCTTGACCATGCCGGCCGGCGGCGCGGCATCGAACTCCCTGCAGAGCGCATCGTACCATTGCCGCTGCCGCCCGATCGGCGCATCGACGGCATCGGCCGGATAAAAGGCTTCGCAACGGGCGTGAAAGGCAAGAATGCCGGGTTCTGTGGGATGTGGTTTCGAAGTCATGGCGTAGCGCTCCGGCATTTCGGTTTCCGCACGCTAGCAGATACCGAAAGCCACGCTGTTCCCGATCCGACATTTTCATGGTCTACCGGGTCGGGTTCCACAACCCGGACACAACCATTGCGCGCCTTCACGCATCTGCTAACAATACGATGTTTCATCGGCTAAAGCAGAGCGCGCCGAGCCAGCCGGCGCCATCCGGGAGGATAGGCCTCCCGGACTGAGGCAACGGCCTTGCCGATGAAAATGGAGGTGAGCTATGTGGTCTTTGCCATTTAGTATCACGCTTACTCTACGAAAGACCCGGACGAGCTGGTCAATAGCGGTCCGGGTCAACGTAGTCAGATACCAAAAACGGTGGCCGTTGTTCGCAGCTCCGGTCACCACTCCAGCAATATAAATC
>JAVBSF010000373.1:0-9648 GCA_031556925.1 Pararhizobium sp. | reverse complement strand
ATCCTCGGCATCATCGGAGCGATCGTTCTGAACGCGATCCTCGCCTTTGCCGGCATGGCCTTCAGCGGATGGCTCGCCTATCTGGTGATCGGCTTTATCGGCGCCTGCATATTGATTGCAGTGGGACGCATGGTTCGTCGTTAAACGAAAAGGAGACGCGAATGCTGACCTTTGCGGCGGAGGGAAACGGACAGGGCAGGCTCGAAATCAACGGGCATTCAGAGCCTGTTGCCTATGAGTTGGTCGTTGCCCGCGAAGAAGAAGACAACACGCGGCAGGTTCGCATTCGCCTCAACGCGCCGCGCGACTGGCTGATGAAGCAGGGCTTTGCGGGTGAGGCCACGCTCATTCGCAACAATGGCGAGCGGATCGCGGTGCGTCGCGACGGCGGCGTTCAGGTCGAGGATGCGATTTCCGTGGTGCTGGAAGGCTATGACGACAGCCATGTCGGCGCGACGGATTTGTCGGAGGCTTATCCCGAACTCGCAATGGCGAAACGCCACTGAGGGGAGGATAACCCGGCAAAAGCGAAACGGAAAAAGGGCGCGGCTTTGAACCCGCGCCCTTTCCAATCCGGGAAGAAGCCCTATCAGGCAGCTGCAGTCGCAGAGCCGGCCAGCGGAACTTCAGAGATGGTCTTCAGAACGCGCGAAGCGATCTGGTAGGGGTCGCCCTGGGAGTTCGGACGGCGATCTTCCAGATAGCCCTTGTAGTCGTTCTTCACACAGGAATGCGGAACGCGGATCGAAGCGCCACGGTCGGCAACGCCGTAGGAAAACTTGTTCCACGGAGCGGTTTCGTGCTTGCCGGTCAGACGCTTGTCATTGTCCGGGCCGTAAACTGCGATGTGCTCCATCAGGTTCTTGTCAAACTGGGCCATCAGGGCTTCGAAGTATTCCTTGCCGCCAACGGTGCGCATGTATTCGGTAGAGAAGTTGCAGTGCATGCCCGAGCCGTTCCAGTCGGTGTCGCCGAGCGGCTTGCAATGGAACTCGATGTCGACGCCGTATTTTTCCGTCAGACGGAGCAGCAGGTAACGGGCCATCCAGACTTCGTCGGCGGCGCGCTTGGAGCCCTTGCCGAACACCTGGAATTCCCACTGGCCCTTGGCCACTTCGGCATTGATGCCTTCGTGGTTGATGCCGGCAGCGAGGCAGAGGTCGAGGTGCTCTTCGACGATTTCGCGGGCGATATCGCCAACGTTCGAGTAGCCGACGCCGGTGTAATACGGACCCTGCGGAGCCGGGTAGCCAGATTCCGGGAAGCCGAGCGGGCGGCCGTTCTGGTAGAAGAAGTATTCCTGTTCGAAGCCGAACCATGCACCTTCGTCGTCGAGGATGGTGGCGCGGGCGTTCGACGGATGCGGGGTGACGCCATCCGGCATCATGACTTCGCACATGACGAGAGCGCCGTTCGTGCGGGCCGGATCCGGATAGATCGCAACCGGCTTCAGAACGCAATCCGACGAGCGGCCTTCAGCCTGCATCGTGGACGAACCGTCGAAGCCCCACAGCGGCAGCTGCTCAAGCGTCGGGAAAGTTTCGAATTCCTTGATCTGTGTCTTGCCACGCAGGTTCGGGACCGGCGTATAACCATCGAGCCAGATGTACTCGAGCTTGTATTTTGTCATTTGACGTCTCTCATCATGAGTTGCTTCGAAAACGAGCACGCCTCGCTGAAAGGACGGCCAAGGCCGGCCTGGTCATCGAGGACCCGGAATTACACAAGCATAATGCGTGCCAGTTTGGCCGATGAGGCCTGACAATCGCGAAGAAAACCAACTCCTTGCCGCAACGCACCCAAGGCAGGACGGATTCATGCTGTTGTCACGGGGGGTTAGCCAGATGAAGAAAAAAGTGCCTATATTTTAGACAAAACAGTTCTCACAGAACAGCAGCGACTCGTTTTTTGAGTCCGATGCGTCGTAAACTGCTTACAAAAGAAACATTTGCCGAAATATTTTGCAGTAGATAGTGCAAAAAGCAGGCAGAGTTGCTATATTTCCTTCAAGCGCAGATTGCGCCGAAACACCGGAGGCCATCCTATGGCAATACATACGCATCACGGGTCTGCCGAGATCGTGCAGTTCCCGGCAGGCATGTTCAGACGCTCCCGCCCGCTTTCCGAAGCCGGCAGCGTCGTTACGTTTCGCAAGAAGCCGGAAGTCATCTGCTACGAGGCTCTCGAAAGCAGCTGGTATCACGGCGCAGCCATTCGCGAAGCCGACAAGGACGCAAAGCGTCTCGACTGAGATGACCGGACTGCCGGAAGGCAGCCGGTCGCATTGGCGGCCCTAGCCCGCCGTTGCGATTTCAGTCGCGTATTCCCGATACCCGTTCAAGGGTGCCCTCCCCTTATATATGGTCACGCCCCTTCATTCACGGGACAGCGATTGATCGCTCGCGCATTTTGATACCTCCCTATCTCCCGAAACGAACAGCGTCTTGATAGACAGAGGAAACGGGAGGAGAATCACGATGAGCAGCAAGCCGAATTTACCCAGCGAAGGCGCCTGCCGCTGCGGGCGGGTGCGCCTGAAAATTTCCAAGGCGCCGATCATCACCATGGCCTGCCATTGCACCGGCTGCCAGCGCATGTCGTCCAGCGCCTATTCGCTGAGTGCGGCCATTCCGGCCGATGGCTTCGAAGTCATTCAGGGCGAGCCGGTGATCGGTGGCCTGCATGGCGAGAGCAAACATTATTTCTGCGATTACTGCATGACATGGATGTTCACCCGACCCGAAGGGATGGGCTGGTTCGTCAATTTGCGCCCGACCATGCTTGATGACACCCGCTGGTTTGCACCTTTCATCGAGACCTTCATCTCCGAAAAACTGCCCTTTGCCGAAACCGGCGCGCGCCACAGCTATGAAACCTATCCGCCGATGGAGGCCTATGAGGGGCTGATCGCCGAGTATCAGGCGCAGGACCAGCCCTCATCGAATAATTGACATTCCCGAAACGTTCGACTGATCTATCCGGGCGAAGGGGGAATGCATGAAAGCGCTGATCACCACACCGGTGGCGACCATGATCGTGGTTTTCGCGCGTGCCATGACGGCCGTGCGGGCGATCTGGCCGGAAAGCGGCCTGCCGAAACAGCCCTGCATCTATTTCGCCAACCATTCGAGCCATGGCGATTTTATCCTGGTCTGGGCGGTGCTGCCGCCGTGGATACGCTCCCGCACGCGCCCCGTGGCGGGTGCCGAATACTGGCTGGCGACGAAACTGAAGCGCTTCATCGGCCAGGATGTCTTCAACGCCGTGCTGATCGAGCGCGACAGGAACAAGCGCACCGCCGACCCGATCGCCCGGATGACGGAGGCGCTGGATGGGGGCTCCTCGCTCATCCTCTTCCCTGAAGGCACGCGCAACGAGACGGACGAGCCATTGCTGCCGTTCAAGAGCGGGCTCTTCAATCTCGCGACGCTGAAGCCGGAGATCGATCTGGTTCCGGTCTGGATCGACAATCTCAACCGGGTGATGCCCAAGGGCGAGATCGTGCCGATCCCGCTGATCTGCACCGTCAGCTTCGGCAATGCCGTCCGGTTGCTGCCCTATGAGAGCCGCGAAGCCTTTCTCGAGCGAAGCCGCGCGGCCTTGCTTGCCCTCTCACCGAAAGTCACCGGAGCGGCGGAATGAACGAGGCACAGTCGGATCTCATCCTGCTTCTCACCGGTACCGGCGTCTTTCTCGCCCTCGCCTCGCTGATCGGCCATGTGCTGAAGGTGAAGCTTTCCCCTGACGGCACCAACACCACGATCGAAAACCTCAATGCCCGCATCAATGCCTGGTGGGTGATGGTGGTGCTGATCGGCATCGCCTTCATTGCCGGCCGGGTGGGTGTCGTCATCCTCTTCGCCTTCTGCTCCTTTGCGGCGCTGCGCGAATTCGTGACGCTGACCAACACCCGCCGCGCCGATCACTGGGCGCTGGCGGCGGCCTTCTTCATTGTCCTGCCGATCCAGTATTATCTGGTCGCGATCGAATATTATGGGCTCTATTCGATCTTCATCCCCGTCTACGCCTTCCTGTTCATGCCGATCGTCTCGGTGCTCAGAGGCGATACCGAGCATTTCCTGATGCGGATCGCCGAGGTGCAATGGGCGCTGATGATCTGCGTCTTCTGCGCCTCGCATGTGCCGGCGCTCTTGAGCCTCGATATTCCCGGCTATATCGGCCAGAACGTGCTGCTGATCGCCTTCCTCATCATCGTCGTGCAGATGAGCGATGTGCTGCAATATGTCTGGGGCAAGCTCTTCGGAAAAACCAAGATCGCGCCACGGCTCTCGCCATCGAAAACGGTCGAGGGTTTCGTTGGCGGCGTTGCAAGCGCGACGCTGGTCGGTGCCGGGCTCTGGTGGATCACGCCGTTTTCGCCATTGCAGGCGGCAGGTCTTGCGCTGACGATCGCGATCATGGGCTTCTTCGGCGGCCTCGTAATGTCCGCCATCAAGCGCGACAAGGGCGTCAAGGACTGGGGCCATCTGATCGGCGGGCATGGCGGGCTGATCGACCGGCTGGATTCGGTCGTGTTCTCCGCGCCGATCTTCTTCCATATCGTTCGCTTCGGATGGTCGCTGACATGACGAATGAAGAACTGAAAGACAGACGCCCGCTTGCCAGCCGCAACACGAAGTGGGCACAATCCATCGCCCGCTTTCTGGCGCGGCGCTCGGTAACGCCCAACCGGATTTCGCAGGCGAGCATGGTGATGGCCGCCTTTGCGGGCCTCGCCTTCTGGTGGGCCGGGCATGGCGAGAACACCGAGCGCACGATCATGCTGGCGCTTGCGGCGCTCTTCTGCCAGCTCCGTCTGCTCTGCAATCTTTTCGATGGCATGGTGGCGGTTGAAGGCGGCAAGGGGGCCGCCGACGGGCCGTTCTGGAACGAGTTTCCCGATCGGGTGGCCGATCTCCTGATCTTTGCCGGCGTCGGCGCGGGCATCGAAATGCCGGAACTGGGCTGGGCGGCGGCGGCGCTGGCAATCCTGACGGCCTATGTCCGCGAACTCGGAAGGGCCAACGGCTTGCCCGCCGACTTTTCAGGCCCCATGGCCAAGCAGCACCGCATGGCGACCATCACGGCGGCGGCGGTGCTGACCCTGTTCGAGCCGTTGTGGTCGGGCCGGGATGAAATCCTGGTCGTTGCGCTGATGATCATCGTGCTGGGCGCCGCGATCACCGTCGTCAGGCGCTCATGGCACATCATCACCCAGTTGAAAGCACGCGGGCCGAAATAGATCAGCCGGCCAATGCTTTGAGGGGCGCGGCCTCGACGCGGATCTGACGGACCCAGGCGCGGGCGAGCGCCAGGCCCGCCGTATCGGCAAGGGGGCCATCGGTCGCGGCATGGGTGTCGTAGTTCGCCAGCCATTCTCCGTCGCGCTCGATGATCTGGTGGCGGAAGATGTCGTTCCACTCGGTTACGACAGCCGTCGAGGCCTCGAAATGGAACTGCATGCCATAGCCGGCGCGACCGACGCGGAAAGCCTGATGGGCGACCGCGGGATTGTCGGCGAGATGCACCGCCTCTTCCGGCAGGGTGAAAGTGTCGGAATGCCACTCGAAAATGGGGAAGGCCTCGCCGGCGGCGGACAGCACGGGATCCAGACGCCCCTCCTGCGTCAGCGACACACCATGCCAACCAAATTCGCGCGTGCGGTTCAACAGGTTTTCGGCGCCGTAGCCGCGAGCGAGCAACTGGCTTCCGAGGCAGATTCCGAGAACCGCCTTATCCGCTTCGGTGAAAATGCGCATCAGCCGGGCAAGGCCCGGCAGATAGGGATGCAGGTGATCGTCGAGCGCGCTCTGTTCGCCGCCAAAGACGATGAGTGCATCGAAGCCGGCCGCATCCTCTGGCAAGGCCGCCCCCTCATAAGGACGACGCAGGTCGATTTCGGCGTTGGCTTCGGCCAACGCAACCCCCACCTGCCCCATTTTCGAATGGGGCATGTTTTCCACCACCAGCACCCGCATGGCATCTCCTGTCGTCTTGATCTGCTGGCCTGATTGAGCATGGGGGTCGTCCGCTTTCAAGGCCCTCTCCCCATATCTCACCACGCGAAAGGCCCGAAAAACCCGGAAAGCCTTGACCTTTGGGCGCGAAAGGGGCATTGGACCGCCACTATTGCGTTCGTTGAAACGCCAGACAGCGGAAAAACCATGAGCAGACCAACCTCATCCGCCCCCTCGCAGCGCATGCTGAGGGTCGGCGAGCAAGTCCGTGCAGCGCTGACCCAGGTTCTGCAGCGGGGAGAGGTGCGCGATCCGTTGATCGAAAACACCGTGATTTCGATTTCGGAGGTGCGCATGTCGCCCGATCTGAAGATCGCCACGGCCTATGTGACGCCGCTTGGCGTCGCCGATCATGCCGAGCCGATCGCAGCCCTGAACAAAAACGCCAAGTATATTCGCGGACGGCTGACGCCGCATCTCCGGCAGATGAAATACATGCCCGAAGTGCGCTTCCGCGACGATACGAGCTTCGACAACTACAAGAAGATCGACGCGCTCTTGCGTTCGCCGGAGGTCCAGCGCGATCTCGACGGCGAAGACGACAAGTAAGGCCCTGGGCCGGCGCCTTCAGGCGCTTTCTTGCAATGATGGAAAAAGAAGACGATGGGAAAACCGCGCAAGCCCAAGGGCCGGCCTATTTCCGGCTGGCTGATCCTCGACAAGCCGCTTGATTTCGGCTCGACCGAGGCCGTGTCCAAGATCAAATGGCTGTTCAAGGCCCAGAAGGCCGGTCATGCGGGCACGCTCGATCCGCTCGCATCGGGCATGCTGCCGATCGCCCTGGGGGATGCCACCAAGACGGTTCCCTATGTCATGGACGGCCGCAAGATCTATGAGTTCTCCGTCGCCTGGGGCGAGGAGCGTTCGACCGACGATCTCGAGGGCGGGGTCGTGAAATCCTCCGACATCCGGCCGACGGAAGAGGCGGTTCGCGCGCTGCTGCCGAAATATACCGGCGTCATCTCGCAGGTTCCGCCCCAGTTTTCGGCGATCAAGATCGATGGCGAGCGCGCCTACGACCTCGCCCGTGACGGCGAGACCGTCGACATCCCCGCCCGCGAAGTGGAAGTCTTCCGCCTGTCGCTGCTGGGCTGCACGCCAAATCTCGCGCATTTCGAGATCGAATGCGGCAAGGGTACCTATGTGCGCTCGCTGGCACGCGATTTCGGCCGCGAACTCGGCTGTTTCGGTCATATCGCCTCGCTGCGCCGCAGTTTTGTCGCACCCTTCGCCGAAGAGCAGATGGTGCCGCTCGCTTCCCTCGTTGCGCTGGAAAAGATCGAGGATGACGAAGAGCGTCTCGCAGCACTCGATGCCTTCCTGATCGATACCGGCGAGGCGCTGTCGAGCCTACCGCACATCGCCGTCAGCGACGACCAGGCCCATCGCCTGCGTATGGGTAACCCGATCATCCTGCGCGGTCGCGACGCGCCGCTCGCCGAGCCGGAAGCCTACGCCACCGCGCGCGGCAAGCTGGTGGCCATCGGCGAGATCGGCGAGGGCGAATTCCGCCCGAAGCGGGTTTTCGTCACCGACTGATTGCGAGCCGGGACGGGATTTGCCTTCCCGTCCCCCCTGACGCATGATCACCCCAAAGATTCGACCGGAGAGCCGCCCGGCCGGACGATGGATGCTGCGGCATGCCGCAACACGCGAGGGTAGCGTTTGAGAGATTCGCGGAACAAAGGCTTATGGGTGCGCGGCCTTGCGCTTGCCGCAGGCCTGCGCCACCGGCTGCGGCGGCCGCTGTCGTTTTACCTGACGGCGCTCCTGATCATCGCCATCGTGCCCTCCTTCCTGTTTTCCATGATCATCCTCAAAAGGATCACCGACGAGCAGGATCGGGTGGTCACGGCACTGCTGAGGGCCTCCACCGGATCGGTGACCCGTGTCGTCGAACGCGAGATCGAGGGCATGCTGACGACGCTTCGGGCGCTCTCTCCCGGCAACGAGATCGATCTGAAGGATCTTGCAGAGCTGCATGCGCGGGCAACGACGGCCTTGGCCGGCACCGGCAACAATCTTCTTTTGATCGACCGCAGCGGCCAGCAATTGCTCAACACCCGCGTTCCCTTCGGCTCACCGCTTTGGAAAGCATCCGATCCCTCTTCCGTCAACCGGGCGTTCGCAAGCGGCCAACCGCTCGTGTCCGACGTCTTTTTCGGCAGAACGGCAAACCGCTGGGTCTACAATGTCTATCTGCCGGTACGCACTCCCGACGGCAGCCCGGATTATCTGCTGACGCTGACCGGCGATGCGGACAATATGCTGAAGGCCGTCAACCGCGACGTGCTTTCGCCCGGCTGGAACGCCGCCCTGCTCGATAGAGCAGGCAACGTGATCGCCGCCTCCGATCCTTTGCTCGCGGTGGGTAAGCCGTTCTTCATGGAGCTCGATCCGGCCTTGCACATCGGGATCGGCGAGGCGGTCCAAAACGGCATCGCCTATCGCACCGTCACCGAGTTTTCCGTTTCCACCGGATGGCGGATCATCGCCTGGGCCAAGAGTTCCGAGGTCGATTCTCCCGCTCTGCGGTCCT
Source organism: Pararhizobium sp. (assembly GCA_031556925.1). Classification (GTDB taxonomy): domain Bacteria; phylum Pseudomonadota; class Alphaproteobacteria; order Rhizobiales; family Rhizobiaceae; genus Pararhizobium. The sequence continues at coordinate 1,092 of JAVBSF010000373.1, read as the reverse complement.
ATCTCTGGCTGGCGCTCGGCCTGACCCTGTGCGCCGCCTTCGCCGTCGCGGGCTCCGTGCTCATAGCCCGCGTTCTCGCTCAGGGTGTCAAGATGCTGGCCCGCGACGCGCATCTTCTCGGCGAAGGGCGGCCGATCGCGCCGCGGGAACACATGATCACCGAAGTGGAGACCGTATCGAGCGCCATTTCCGAAGCGGCCCAGGCGCGCGCCAAGGCGGAAAACGAAATCCGTTTCCTCATGCGCGAGGTCGCGCACCGGTCGAAGAACCAGCTGACCGTCATCCAGTCGATGCTGAACCAGTCGGTGACATCTGCCGAAAGCCGGCAGGATTTCGCCGACACCTTCCGCAAGCGGATCGCCGGCCTTGCCCGCTCGACGGACCTGATGATCGCCAACGCGTCCCAGGGCATCGATTTCAGCGAGCTTGCCCACAATCAGTTGCAGCCTTTCGTTCCGGACGAGCCGAAGCGGGTTCGCATTTCCGGCCCGCCCGTGCGGCTCGACGCCCAGGTGTCGCAGACGCTCGGCATGGCGTTGCATGAGCTTGCGACCAACGCGACCAAATACGGCGCACTGGCAAACAGCACCGGCTCGGTCGATCTCGCCTGGGCGCAGGAAGGGGACGACATCGTCTTCGTCTGGCGCGAGCATGGCGCCGATCTCTCCGGCCTTTCGTCGGAGCCGCGCAAGGGGTTCGGAACGATGGTGCTGGAACGCATGCTTGCCATGGCGCTCGGCGCGGCGCTGAAGCGCAGCATGCATGAAGATGGCATCGAATGGCATGTGACCATACCGCGGTCGCGTCTGCAGGGCGAGATGGCGGACAAGAGCTAGAGGAGGCGGCTGCGCCTCCTCAGCGAAGGCGAGGCGGCCGGCGAACGGCCTTTGGCTCGCCCCTTTCCTTTTGGATCAGGATGGTTTATAGGCACCGCCAGCAAAAGCTCCGTAATAAAAGCGGCCTTCTGCTCCATTGGCCGCAGCTAGACGACATCCCGGCTGCCGGCGTCCCGAAATCCTGTAAAATCGAAAGGATCACACGATGTCGATCACTGCAGAGCGCAAGGCTGCGCTTATCAAGGAATACGCAATC
>JAVBSF010000272.1:0-8058 GCA_031556925.1 Pararhizobium sp. | reverse complement strand
TTCTGGAAGCTATGGATTTGCGGCTCGAAACACGTAAGGCCATTGCCGACTTACACGGGAAAGTTCGAGCATTTTCGGTTCACCCGTATCTCGCTCGCGTGGCACACGTACTCGGAAAACTGAACGACTTCCTCGAGATCGATAGCCAGTTCATTTTTATCCAGCCAGAGGTGGGGAAGGTATACAGCAGTAGTAACTTCAACCATCAAATCAAGCGGTTTGCCACACCGCACGGCTACTCGCGTGATATTTCAAGCCACACTTGGCGAAATACGCTCGTGTCGGTAACTATCCGATCTGTTGCGGAACCACTCGGTCCGCTAGCGCATCTGCTGGGGCATAAGCATCTCTCAACGGTTGTTGGCTACGCGTTTTCGAACCCTTTCGTCAGGAAGGAAATGCGCCGCGCGTTATTTAAGACGATGGCTCCGAGAGTCGACCGGTTTCTCAGTGGTTCTCAGCACTTTGGTGGAACGGGGCTGAGAGGCCCGCAAGGGGCGGCTATCGAGAACAGTATTGCGTCAAGTATCGAGCGGGGCTCCAGTGTCGACGCCGTGCGACAACAAACCGGCCAAGAGCTTCTCGACCAAAATTTAACTCTATTGCCGGTCCAGGCTGGGATCGATTGTGTGAAGCCCCCACTATCTCGGGGACGGTGCACCCACAAAAACGGCGATATCCTCGCAGACACTGAGCAGTGCCACGAGGAATGCCCTTTCCGGACCGAGTCCGACGCTGCCAGAGAAAAACTCCTCGACGATATCAATCGAACCGTAAAGTATTTCAACGAACCCGAAACTTCGCTTCTGATGAAGGTGCGCTGGGCGTCGGAGCTCATGCGTCGGCTTCGCACTTGGCCAGAGCTAACGGGTAATCTCGTCCATGTTTTACACCTCAACCCCACCCACTGGAAATTTTTCGAGGAACTACAGAATGGCTGACGACAGAAAGACTGCCGGGGTCATCGGCGCTGCACGAAAACGCACCGAGGCGAAGGTGAACCAAATAGAGGCCGAAATGGATAGACTGAGGCAACGGGTGGTATCAGGCGAACTGGATCAAGCCTTCATGGATGGTGGAAAGGGGATTCTGCCGTCGCCGCGACGGCTTTGCGTTGACGCTGGCGTGGGCGAATACTTCCTCTATGGCGAGATTCATAAAAACACCACAGCCAAGGCCGTCAATGAATTCCTGGTCGAAATGCTTTCAGAGCTAAGACGCCGCTCCGATCGGCCCGACCAACCTGCAACCTCCAGCGATTCAGAGGAATTGAAAAACCTTAGATTGCAGTATCAAAAGTTAGCCGACCATGCCCACATTTGGCACCAGCGGATGCGCGCGATGCGTCACGAAATCAGGATGCTCAAGCAAGCACATCGCCCCACTGTTGTTCCAATCAAAGACCCCGCCACGCGCTAGTTGCCTCTTGTCATCTCAGCTTGGAACGCCTACATACGGGTTGCTCCCTCGGGAGACTATGGCGCTAAACCTTTTGTGCAATAGGTGTACAGGACGCGGCTTCGAAGCCGCCGCCTCCACCAAAAACCGCTCAACCGAGCGGCTTTTGATGGGGGCGACATGGGATCGACTGGCACTGAAAGACATAAGCTGTGCTCGGCATGATACCACCGTTATCGGGTCAAAATAGTAGTTGCAAACGACAACTATGCGGAAGCTCGTCTCGCTGCCTAATGGCGGTGTGACACTTCAAATCAAGTCCTAAGGGGTCGCACTCTTAGGCGGGGTTCGGAGGTACCTGGCAACAGAAACCTCCACTTGCCTCACATCTTCCCGAGCGAATTCAAACCGGTTTCATCGAGCCGTGAAGTAAGCCCACGGTCAGGGCCGCCTTGTGAGGTGAGGCTTAACATCGGAAGTCCTAGTGCAAACACTAGGGATAGTCCTATGACGAAGCATCCGATTGAAGTGATCACGTCTGTCGAGCGCCGTCGGCGCTGGTCGCGGGAAGACAAAGAGCGTCTCGTTGCAGCCTGCCTCGAGCCGGATGCGGTGATCTCGGAGATCGCCCGCGTAGCCGGCATCCATGTCAGCCAGCTCTTCCGCTGGCGCAAGGAACTTTGCCAGGTCGATGGACCGTCGGCAGGATCGGCAAGCATGTTGGTGCCGGTAATCATGTCCGAGACCGCTCCGGCAGGCTCGCCCACTACACCGGAGCCGCCCACCCCATCCCATTCCCGACGCAAGCGCAACGATGTAACGGTCGACCTTGGTCGTGGCCGACGCGTCCGCGTGGATAGCGACATCGACACCGAAGCGCTGGGCCGTATTCTCGATGTCGTGCTGGGTCGTCGATGATCCCGGTTCCGAGTGGCGTGAAGGTCTGGCTGGCGACGGGCCATACGGACATGCGCAAAGGCTTTCCCGGCCTTTCATTGATGGTGCAGGAGACGCTGAAGCGCGATCCGATGTGCGGGCACCTGTTCGTATTCCGCGGCCGCGGTGGTGGCCTGATCAAGGTGACCTGGCACGACGGCCACCATTTTCTTAATGCACATATACTAGGTACGACGCGGAAATTCGGGTTTGCCGAATTGCGTGTCATCATTCCACAGTGCTATGCCATTGCAACCGGTAATAGGAATCGTTCGGCATGACCGATCGCCTACCGGTGGGTGATTTTGTGGGGAGGTCCTTCTTGCCGATTTATCTCGATGCCAACGCTACGACAGGGCAGTTAGCCTCCGTCGCGCAGGCCGTCCAGGATACGGTCGCGTTGGGGCCTCTGAACGCATCGAGTGCGCATTCTCTGGGGGATGCCGCCCGGCGCATTCTGGTCAATGCGAGAGAGACAGCCGCTCAAGTAATCTTAGCCGACGATCCGGATAACATCATTTTCACGTCCTCGGGGACTGAGGCTAACAATCTCGTGATCAACGGGTTCGCTGCTATGTCAAAGGCGCGTATTGCATGCTCGGCGGTGGAGCATCTCTCGGTGATCGCGCCGTGCGAGGCAAACGGTGGCATAGTTCTACCCGTGGGTCGCGATGGAATTGTGGACCTTAGTGCGCTGGAGAGCTTCCTCTCTTCCTCCAAAGACGACAGCCCTGTCCTTGTCTGCATCCAAGCAGCCAACAGCGAGACCGGTGTGATCCAACCCATCGCCGAGATCAAAGAGGTCTGCGCAAAGCGCGACCGGACTTGGCTCCACGTCGATGCCGCTCAAGCTTTGGGCCGCATTCCTGTCACTGCGGGCATCGCTAACTCCATATCAGCAAGCGGCCACAAGCTGCATGGCCCCCTCGGTGTCGGGATGCTTTATATTAGTGAAGACCTTTTCGACGTGTTGCCAGTGACCGCGCGTGGTGGCGGACAGGAGCGCGGTTTCCGCTCGGGCACCCAGAACCTCCCCGGCATCGCAGGCTTCGCCCGCGCGCTCGAGGTCCGTTTCGATGATCTGGACGGTGCAGCGTCTTCGATGTCCAGCATGCGAAACATATTCGAGCGCGCGGTCGTCGAGAGTGTGCCTGGCGCGAGCGTGGTTGGCGCATCTTCGCCAAGGTTGCCGAACACATCCAACATCATGTTTCCCGGAAATGACGCAATGGCATTGATGGCCAGACTGGACGAGGCAGGCGTCATTTCATCCAACGGATCGGCCTGTTCATCGATGCGCCCTGTACCCTCAAGAATACTGCGGGAAATGGGGCTGTCCGAGAAGGAGGCATATTCCTGCCTACGGTTTTCGGTTTCGGTTCAGAACACCCCGGACGAGATCGACCGCGCCGCTCGGATCGTGATCGATGAAGTAACGCGGAAAGCCGCAGCATGAACCGTGAGAAGTCGAGATTCGAACTCGGACGCCACGAAACCTTCCCATTGCGCGAGGGCTGGCTGTCCAAAGGCATGACTCGTCTGGCGGAGAAGGGCTGCTTCGAGGGCGATCTCGAGACCGCCGACGCTTTGGGCATAGGCCGCAACATGGCAAAGTCTCTGCGCTACTGGTTGGAAGCTTCCGGTCTCGCCCACCGCGCCGAGGGCGGCGGGCTTGAACCGTCGGCTCTGAATTCCGCTGTCGCCGCTCCCGACCCGCATTTTGAATACGCCACCTCCACTTGGTTCATTCACCTTAACCTCGCGCGCCGCCCTGCCTCGGTTTGGAACTGGTTCTTCAATGATTTCCGCGGCGGCCCCTTCGACCGCGAGACCGGTGTCGAGGCACTTATGCGGCACATCCGCACCTACGCCTCCAATAAAACCACTCTGACGGGGGTACAGCGTGAGGTGGCGTGCCTACTTTCCGCATATTCCGCGCCCCCAGCGAATGAGAAGGTCGACCCGGAAGACTACACTATTTCGCCCCTGCGTCAGCTCGGACTCGTGGTTCGCCATGCCGATACCGGGCGCTACGAGAAGACCGCTCCACTGGACGACATTCCGATTGAGGTGTTCCTTGCCTGCGTCGATCTCCTTTGCCGCGATTCCGATACGGAAAGTCTCGCGCTCTCTGACCTCATAAGCCGCCGCAATTCCCCGGGACGGCTTCTCGATGCTGATGGCGACACGATAGACCGGATGTGCCGTCGTGCCGCGGACCTTTACGGCTCACTCGGCGTGCAGATTTCGCTTCTCGGCTCGACGCGTACCATTACCATGCCCCGGCTGACCCCGGTGGAGTGGTATTCCCGCCATTTCGCGAGGATCGGAGTGCGCCATGCGTGTCGGGTTCCTCAAGTCGATAAACATTGCCGACGATATCGGCCATCCCGAACGCTTCGCGCACTATCAGCCTACATCCCGCTCTGCGCCGCTTGTCGGCCGGGTCATGCGGTCCTCCGCAACTATGGTGATCGCCGCCTATGGCAGCGGCAAATCTCTAGCCGCTGGGATCGGGGCTTTGGCCGTCGAGAACGCTCCCGCAAGCGCACCGGTGCTTGCGACGGTAGCGGAGAAAATGCGAGACGTCAGTCCCGAAGTCGCAGATGCGCTCGGAGAGAGGCTTGCCTCGGGCACAAGAGGTAAGGTCGCCGTCATGTCGGGCTATGTCCGAGACCTTCCGGGGCAGCTTGCCGAGGCGCTTGGTGTCGCTCCCGTCCGCTCGGTCAGGGCCGCAATGGCCGCGCTGCGCGGAATGGACGCCGTCGACCATGTCGCGATTGTCTGGGACGAGTTCGGGCGGCACCTCGAAGGCCTTGTGAAGGACGCGCGCTCACGCGATCTGGAACACCTGCAGGAATTGGCGGAACTCTCTGTTAGGCCGAACGGTCCATCGTGCAGCCTGACCCTCCTGCTCCACCAGAATGTCCTCGCCTACGCGCAGGACCTGAACCAGACCAGTCGCAACGAATGGCGCAAGATCGAAGGCCGCTTCGACCAGATGCGCTTCGTCGAAGATAGCCGGGAGCTTTACGCGCTAATCGGTACCATTGTCCAAGAGCGCAAGCCCAAGATCGCTCCACTCCCCACCGCCGATAGGGACGAGGCTGTTGCGCGCGCGATCGAGGGGCGATGGTATGACGGTGTGCAGGACGCCGGCGAAGTACGCACGCTCCAGGAAAATGCCTGGCCGTTGTCGTCCGCCGTCCTGCAGGTCTTACCCCGCATCATTGCGCGCGTGGGTCAAAATGAGAGATCACTCTTCACCTTCCTTGACGAGATCGACATGTCCGCTCCGGTGGCGATGGACATGCTCTATTCCCACTTCTTTGAAGCCTTCCGCTCCGATGTAGGCGTCGGCGGCCTGCAACGGCAATGGGTCGAAGTGGAGAGCGCGCGGTCCAAGACAGAGTCCCCGGCCGAACGTGAGGCGCTGGCCGCAACGTTCCTTCTCCAAGCAGGGATGGTTGGTGAGAAGCGACACCTCAAGCGGGCGGTGCTCGTCGGCGCGCTTGTCGGCGCGGGATATGCGCTCCATGAATGCGAATCGACGGTCACCGCGCTGGCCGAACGGAAGCTGCTGATTCACCGCAAGCTCAACGATGACGTCTCCGTCTGGCACGGCGCGGATGTCGATGTGGCGGCCAAGTTGCGCGAGGAGAAGACGCGACTAGCCCCCGGCTTCGACCTCCTTTCCTTTCTGGCCCGAGAACACCCTGCCCCTGCCGTCCGAGCACTCGGCCATAACGTGAAGTTCGGAGTCGCGCGTTACCTTGACGGCGTCTATGTCGCCGCGCCTGACGTAGCTGACCTGCCGCCCGTTTCGATCGGATGGGGTCGAGTAGCCTATGTGATAGCCAACACTGCAGAGGAAGTAGCGTCTGCCCGCAAGGCGGCGGAGAGCGCCGCAGAGGGCACCGTGCTTGTGTTGCCCGTCGAACCGGTTTCCTTCACCGAAGCGGCGCTCGAGGTGGAGGCTCTGCTTTCGCTAAAGGCCAACGACAAATTGACAGGCGAAGACCCGTTGGTCATCAGGGAGATCGACGAGTTCCTCGCGATAGCTCGCCGTCATCTGTCCATATTGATGCACAGGCTGACGACCGACAGGCCTTCGGTCTCTGAATGGCGGCATGCGGGCCGCAAGCTCGATGTCGATGCCGACCGGCCGGCGGGCATCGCGGTGTCCGCGATCATGGATGCGCTCTATCCCAAGACGCCCCTTATCGTGAACGACCAGATCGTCCGAACCCGTATTTCGCGGCAGATGACGACCGCGCGCCTGAGAATGGTAACGGCACTTCTTGCGCGCGCTGGCCAGCGCGACCTCGGATATGCGGCCGATGACGGCGCAGCCGAAGCTAGCGTCTATCGAACGGTGCTGGCAAGAACCGGAATCTATCGACCGGAAGCCGATGGCGGTCGCTTCGCGCTCCCTGAAGAGATCGACGATCCCGCGCTGTCGGAAATATGGGCCTATCTCCGCGACGTCTTCACTATAAAGGGCCGGAAGACGCTTCGCGACGTGATCCGAACGCTTGGCGGAAGTCCCTATGGCGTATCCCCCGCGGTGCAGCCGATCCTCGTGATGGCAGCGTACAAGGCGTTCGCCAGAACGGCGGTTGTCCGCAACGACGGGGAGTTTGTCCGCGACTTGCTTGGGTTCGACTCCACGAGGTTCTTCGACACCCCCGATGCAGTGGAGTTTGACGTGTTGAGCAACTCGCCGCAGCTCGCGCGCTATCTCGACGACTTCTCCTACATGTTCCTTTATGAGCGGCCGGGTCCATATGATGAGAAGGTCATGTTCGCGGCGATGGCGCTTGAAGCCTGGGCGCAGACATTGTCAGATGGTGCGAGGCGGTCGAGCCGAATGTCGGAAGAGGCACGTGCGATGCTCCGCGCCATGCAGCAGGCGTCCGATCCGGCGGTGCTCATCGTTGAAACGCTACCGAGCCTGCTCGGACCCCCGGATAAGCCGTATGCGGCAAAGTTGACCTATGTGTTGGATGGCCTCCGACGCTGCCGAAACGCCATTGACGGACTGGTGCAAGGCTACTTGCGCGAGGCTGTCGGTGTCGTCGAGGACGTGCTCCATCTTACGGGAAGCGACAAAACTACCGTGGCCGGGGTGATCGAGTGGGTGAGTTGCTTTGACGTTGCCGCCCTACTCCAGCGGCGTGACCTGAAGATGACAGACACGACTGTCCTGAGAACAGTCGAAGAGACGAAGGCCGGACGTTATTCCGCTGAGGGGCTGGCACGCGTGATCAGCCACGTGTTGATGCGCCGCGGCGTCGACAAATGGCAGGACGACACGAAAGAGCACTTCCGCAAAGAGCTGAGAGAGGCGCGCGAGCGCATCGAGACAGCCGCATTAGACGTGGAAAGGCCTTCTAGGTCTCTGCTACCTATCCTTGAGGCGCGAATGTCGCACCTCCAGAAGCAAATGGAAAGAATCAAGCATGCCGGTGGCGGCGAAGGTGGTGTTCAATGAGCGGAATGGCTGTGCATGTTGAGAACGCCGTAGCCGACAAGAGTTCGCGGCAGGTAGTTCCTCTATCCGGGGGCAAGGACAGTTCAGCGCTCGCCATCTATCTATCGCAAACCTACCCGGATACGCCTTTTGAGTTCGTAACCACCGACACAGGGGCCGAGCTACCCGAGACGTATGAGTATTTCGAGCGGCTTGAATATGTCTTGGGTCGCGAGATCGTCAGGATAACG
>JAVBSF010000469.1:0-8047 GCA_031556925.1 Pararhizobium sp. | reverse complement strand
AAGGACGACAAGGTCAATCTTCCGGCCTGGAGCGCATTCTTCGCGCGCCTGGTCTGAGACAACGACAGATAAAAGAGACGAAGGGGAGGGTGCGATGACTGGTCTGACGCTTAAAGATATCCGCAAGTCCTACGGTGCCGTCGATGTCATCCACGGCATCGACCTGGACATCAAGAAGGGCGAGTTCGTGGTTTTCGTCGGGCCGTCGGGCTGCGGAAAATCGACGCTGCTGCGCATGATCGCCGGGCTGGAGGAGATCAGCGGCGGCGATATGTTCATCGAGGGCGAGCGCATCAACGACGTGCCGCCGTCCAAGCGCGGCATCGCCATGGTGTTCCAGTCCTATGCGCTCTATCCGCATATGACCGTCTACGACAACATGGCCTTCGGCATGCGCATCGCCAAGGAGAGCAAGGAAGAGATCGACCGCCGGGTGCGTTCGGCCGCCGATATCCTGCAGCTCACCAAATATCTCGACCGCTTGCCCAAGGCGCTCTCCGGCGGCCAGCGCCAGCGCGTCGCCATCGGCCGCGCCATCTGCCGCAACCCCAAGGTCTTCCTCTTCGACGAGCCCTTGTCGAACCTCGACGCGGCGCTCCGTGTCGCGACCCGCATCGAGATCGCCAAGCTCTCCGAAGCCATGGCCGATACGACGATGATCTACGTGACCCACGATCAGGTCGAGGCGATGACGCTTGCCGACCGCATCGTCGTGCTCTCGGCCGGCCATATCGAGCAGGTCGGCGCCCCGCTGGAGCTTTACGAGCGTCCGGCCAACCTGTTCGTCGCCCGCTTCATCGGTTCGCCTGCTATGAACGTCATTCCGGCGAAGATCATCACGACAGGCCCGCGGACGACGGTCGAGCTGGTCGGTGGCAAGCGCGACACGCTCGATATCGCCACCGAGGCGAGTGAAGCTGGCAAGACGGCGAGCTTCGGCGTCCGACCGGAAGACCTGCGCATCGCGGAAGGCGAGGATTTTCTCTTCGAAGGCACGGTTGCGATCATCGAGGCTCTGGGCGAAGTGACGCTGCTCTATATCGAAGGCCTCGTCGCCAACGAGCCGATCATCGCCAAGGTGCCGGGCATTCTCGATGTCGCCCGCGGCTCCAGGGTGCGCTTCACCGCCGACAAGTCGAAGCTGCATCTTTTCGACGACGCCGGAAAGACCTATCGCCGCTGACGCCGACGCCCGCCACCGTCCGTTTTGGGGCGAAGATGAAAACGGAAAAAAAGGGCAATCTTCTTTGCAAAGCCGCCGGTGAAAATCGGCGGCTTTTTTCAGGGCGACTCACCGTCTGTTAAATCTCGCCCATTAATATTGAGGGGCGTAAAACGGAAGGGGACACCGGAAATGGCAAGCGCAGGAACAGTCGACCGCCCGACTTATCTGAGCAAGGAAGAGTCGTTCATGTATGATCGGGAAGCAAACTTCCCGATGGAAGATACCATGAACGATGCGCGGATCGAGTATACCGAAAACGGTATGACCCATCTTTCGTCCCGCCGCTGCCAGATCATCAAGATTTCCAAGAGCAGCGCTGTCCTGACGATGCCGACACAGTTCAAGCTGCCGCAGAATTTCTATCTAGACGTGCCGAGCGCCCGCATCGGCATGATCGGTTGCCTTGTAAAGCGTGTTCACGCCAACAATATCGTGGAAGCCCGTTTTCTACGCCTGATCAGCGATCGCGATCTCAATCGCATTTTCGTCTATTCGACCCACCCAAATCACCGCAATCGTGTGCTCGATATCTACGGCTGACGCGCTATTTACCCGCTGATTGAAGCCCAAAGCTTGACACTGCCCGAGAGGGCGGATGTCATGGGCTTTTTGTTGCAGCGGGATGATGACGCATGGAAAAACCCTACCGGCTTTCCTGCCATTGCGGCGATATCCGCTTTCAGGTCGATGACGAGCTTGGCGAGCTTATCGAATGCAACTGCTCGACCTGTCGCCGCTCCGGTTTCCTTCACTGGAAAATTCCGGCCGACCGGATCACGCTTTTGAGCGAAAAGCGGCAGATGTCCACCTATGTCTGGCGCTGCCTTACCGAAGGGCATCATTTCTGCCCGACCTGTGGGGTCGCTCTGCTACGCACCGGCTATCCCGGCGGCAAGGTGTCCGTCAATGCCCGCTGTATCGACGACATCGATCTCTTCGAACTGAAGATCGAGAGATATGACGGACGCCAGGATATGCATCCGGGGCCTCTGCCGTAATCATTACGGTCCGAACCGGACACGTTTTCCGACTTTCGCCGGGCTCACGTCCCGATTGACGTTGAGGAGCGAAATTCGGAGTTCTCGCGAACAAGCGCCGGGCTTGGAAATCGCTCTTTGTTGCCTTGACTTGCGATCCTCCCTCTGTTTCATCGTTCTTACATCGAAAAGCATTGTGAGGCGGGGAAATGGCACAAGAAAAGCTTTCAGTTCTGGAAAAGCATGGTTTTGCAGGAATCAACCGCTGGCCGTCAAAAACCGCGATCTTTGCTGAGGGTGGGCATGAGCGATATATTCTGGGGAATTTTGCTCCGGAAACGCCGTTCATCACGAAGGCTAGCAAAATTACTGCCTTTGGCAGCTGTTTTGCAGGCAATGTCTCCCGCTACCTCGCAAAACGCGGCTACACGGTCAACGCTCATCAGTGGAAGCATGCAAATTCTGATTTCATTCGCATCGATGAAATCATGGTGCACACGCCCGCGCTTCTGAAGCAGTTTGAATGGGCGTTTGAAAACAAGCGGCTCGGCGAAATCATCATCGACGGTAAGCAGGAAGAGACCAGAAGCTACCACGACGAAGAGGACGTAAAGGCTCTGATAAAAGAGTCCGATGTTTTTATCGTAACCTTTGGCCTTACCGAAGCTTGGTTTGACAAGGAGAACGGAGAATATCTTTGGAAGTTTATTCCAAATAAAAGGCTGAACTCCGAGCGTTTCGTCAATAAACTGATTTCCTATACGGAAAATCTGGAAAACATTCGGCGCATTTATTCGATCATTCGAAACAGCAGGCCGGATGCGACTATTATCTTCACGCTTTCGCCGATCCCTCTTCTGGGAACTTACAGCGGAAGGCCCGTTGTTCCCGCGAGTACACTTTCTAAGGCGATTTTGCGGGCGGCGATCGGCGAGTTCCATTTGGAAGTCGAATCCGATAACCAGTTCTTCTATTTCCCGTCCTATGAAATGATTATGAATGCACAAGGAAATCCGTGGCAGGATGATAATCGACATCTCGAAGACGAAGCCGTGGGTAGAATTATGGAGGTCTTCTCCGGTTCATTCCTTGTGCATGAGGAGTGATTTCAAGCTGATTTGACGGTTATCTTCATGATCGTCAACACGATCATAGAAAACACCAAAGGCAGTTATCGCGATGGCCTGCTCATTCAACGTGTGTAGTTTGCCATTCTGGATGGTAAGCCCACGCTGGCCTACAGCGATTTTCTCGCGTTCTGAGGCAATACCCCTCCGGTTCAAGAGCCGGAGGGGCCGCAGTCTCTAATGGAACAAGACGCTCGCGCCCTGATCGGCGGTTCCGGCAATCGCCCGGAACGGCGCGAAAAGTTCGCGGCCCATGCCGAAATCATTGTGCGAGAGGTCGGTCGTGACGGCTTCGCGTGCGGCGAACTCGCGCTGGTCGCCCAGCACTTCGATAGTGCCGGCAACGGCGTCGAGGCGGATGATGTCGCCTTCGCGCACCTTGGCGATCGGCCCGCCATCCTTGGCTTCCGGTGTCATGTGGATCGCGGAGGGAACCTTGCCCGACGCGCCGGACATGCGACCGTCCGTTACCAGCGCCACCGTCTGGCCGCGGTCCTGCAGAATGCCGAGCACGGTGGTCAGCTTGTGCAGTTCCGGCATGCCGTTGGCCTTCGGGCCCTGGAAGCGCACGACGGCGATGAAGTTACCTTCCAGCTTGCCTTCCTTGAAGGCGGCCTGAAGCTCGGACTGGTCGTGGAAGATCTTCGCCGGTGCCTCGATGATGCGGCGCTCCGGCTTGACGGCGGAGGTCTTGATGACCGCCTTGCCGAGATTGCCGGAGAGCATTTTCAGGCCGCCGGTCGACTGGAAGGGATGCTCGACGGTGGCGAGCACCTTCGGATCGTGGCTCTTTTCCGGCGCCGGCTCGCGCAGCACAGCGCCATTGGCGCCGAGCTTCACGTCGATGGCGTAGGCATCGAGGCCCTGGCCGTAGACAGTGCGCACATCGTCATGCAGCAGGCCGTTCTTCAAGAGCTGGCTGATCAGATAGCCCATGCCGCCGGCCGCGTGAAAATGGTTCACGTCGGCAAGCCCGTTGGGATAGACGCGGGCGAGCAGCGGGATGATGTCGGATAGCTCCGAAATATCCTGCCATGTCAGCACGATGCCGCCGGCGCGCGCCATGGCCACAAGGTGCATGGTGTGATTGGTCGAGCCGCCGGTGGCGTGCAGGCCGATGACACCGTTGACGATCGAACGTTCGTCGATCATCTCGCCGGCCGGCGTGAATTCGGTGCCGAGTGCGGTGATGGCCAGCGCCCGCTTGGTCGCTTCCTTCGTCAAGGCGTCGCGCAGCGGCGTGCCGGGATTGATGAAGGTGGCGCCGGGCAGGTGGAAGCCCATGATCTCCATCAGCATCTGGTTGGAGTTGGCCGTGCCGTAGAAGGTGCAGGTACCGGGGCCGTGATAGGATTTGGATTCGGCCTCCAGCAGTTCGTCGCGGCCGACCTTGCCTTCGGCATAGAGCTGGCGCACGCGCGCCTTCTCGTCATTCGGCAGGCCCGAGGTCATCGGCCCGGCCGGAATGAAGACGGCCGGCAGATGGCCGAAGGTCATGGCGGCGATCATCAGGCCGGGCACGATCTTGTCGCAGACGCCGAGATAGACGGTGCTGTCGAACATATTGTGCGACAGGCCGACACCGGCGGCCATGGCGATGAGGTCGCGGGAAAACAGTGAAAGCTCCATGCCCGGCTGTCCCTGGGTGACACCGTCGCACATGGCCGGCACGCCGCCTGCGACCTGGGCGATGCCGCCGGCCTCATGGGCCACGGCGCGGATCAGGGCCGGATAGGTTTCGAAGGGCTGATGCGCCGAGAGCATGTCGTTATAGGAGGTGATGATGCCGAGGTTCGGCACGGTGTCGCCGGCAAGCGCTGTCTTCTCGGAGGGGGAACAGATGGCAAAGCCATGCGCAAGGTTGCCGCAGCCGAGAACCGAACGGTGCACGCCCTTCGCGGCCGCGTTGCGGACACGCTCGAGATAGGGCTCGCGGTGGGGTTTCGAACGCTCGACGATGCGGGCGGTGATCGCGGCAATGCGGGAATCGACGGACATGGCAATCCTGTTCCGGAGCCAGCGGCTCCTTGGCTCGGCGCGGCGCCCGCACATTGCGATGAGCGCAAGCGGCGTCGCGATACTTCGAAAGACTGCGTGGCATCCGATGTCACACAGCCGGGAGACTGACGGTTCCGGGTCTTGGGCCCCGGAGTTTACGTCAGGGTGCCCAGTAGATCTGCAGCGGCGATGAGGCCCGCCGCAATATCGCGCGGATCGGCATCTCCGCCTCGTCTCCGGGCGCTTCTGCTTTGGCAAGAACGTCCTTCTTGCCCTGACCTTCGATATGCAGCACCAGAAGTCCGGCATCCTGAAGGCTGGTGAACGTGAATGTCAGGCGCGGCTCGCCCGCGCCCTCGGCTTCCATGGTGATGATGCCGCGCGGGGTGCGCGCGTCGAGCGCTTCGGCCAGACGCGAGCCTCCGGGGAAAAACGACGCGGTGTGCCCGTCCGCACCCATGCCGAGGATCACCACGTCGAAGGGCGAACCGAGGGAAGCCGTCGCCTCGGTGGAAAGTTCGGCGGATTTTTCGGCATTTGCCGCGGCATGATAGAGCGGCAGAAAACGGGCCGCCGCCGCAGCACCCACCAGCAGGTTGTCCGTCACCAGCTTGTGGTTCGAGCGATCGCTTTCCGGCGGCACGAATCGCTCGTCGACGAGCGTGATCACCACCTTCGGCCAATCGATCGGCTTGCCGGACAGCGCCTGGAAAAAGGCTTTCGGCGTGGAGCCGCCGGAGACGACCAGCGTTGCCTTGCCGCGGGCCGCGATGGCTGCGGAGAGCGCTTCGGCAACGGCGTTGGCGAGGCCCTCGGCCAAAGCCGCGCCGTTATCGTATTGGTGCAAAACCTCCCCCATCACGCTCTCCTCAGATGACCTCGTGCCAGGTGCGGCCGTCGCGCTCGATCAGCGCGATGGCCTGGCTCGGACCCCAGGTGCCGGCGGTATAGGCCTGCGGCAGCTGACCGACGTCTTCCCATGCCTTGAGGATCGGATCGACCCACTTCCATGCGGCCTCTACTTCGTCGCGGCGCATGAACAGCGTCTGGTTGTTCCTGACGACATCGAGCAGAAGCCGCTCATAGGCATCGGCGCTGCGGGCATTGAAGGCTTCCGCGAAGGTCATATCAAGAGAGACATTGCGCAGGCGCATGCCGCCCTGGCCGGGATCCTTGATCATCAGCGACTGTTTGACGCCTTCGTCCGGCTGCAGGCGGATGATCAGCTGGTTCTGGGCGATACGGCCGGTGCTTTCGTCGAAGATCGAATGCGGGATCGGCTTGAAGGTGATGACGATTTCCGACATGCGGCCGGCAAGACGTTTTCCCGTGCGGATGTAGAAGGGCACGCCCGCCCAGCGCCAGTTGCCGATCTCGGCCTTGATGGCGACGAAGGTTTCGGTGTTGGAGACGCCGCCCTCCAGCTCTTCGAGATAGCCCTTGACCGCGCCGCCGGCAGAAGCGCCGGCCTTGTACTGGCCGCGCACCGTCAGTTTCTCGACATTGCTTGCGTTGATGGGCTTCAGCGCGCGCAGCACTTTCAGCTTTTCGTCGCGCACGGCCTCGGCGTTCATCGACGGCGGAACTTCCATGGCAACAAGGCAGAGCAGTTGCAGGATGTGGTTCTGGACCATGTCGCGCAGCGCGCCGGCCTTGTCGTAATAGCCGGCGCGGCTTTCGAGACCGACGGATTCGGCAACGGTGATCTGGATATGATCGATATGCTGGGCGTTCCACAGCGGCTCGTAGAGCGCATTGGCAAAGCGCAGCGCCATCAGGTTCTGCACCGTTTCCTTGCCGAGATAGTGATCGATGCGGAAGATCTGGTCTTCGCGGAAGACCTTGCCGATCGTGTCATTGAGTTCGAGCGCGGAGGCGAGATCGCGGCCGATCGGCTTTTCCACGACGATGCGGGTCGATTTGGTGATCAGCTTGTGGTCGCGGATCTTTTCGGAGATGTCGCCGAAGATGCCCGGCGCGACCGCGAGGTAGAAGGCGCGCACGCGGTCCTTGCCTTCATCCAGCAGCGCCTTCAGCTTGTCCCAGCCCTGATCGGATTTCGCATCGACGGACACATAGAACAGCCGGTTGATGAAGGTTTTGACCTGATCTTCCTGATACTCGCCCTTCTTCAGATATTCCTTCAGGGCGGCATCGGCGAACTTGCGGTATTCCTCATGGGTGAGCGCACTGCGCGACGCGCCGATGATGCGGGTCGGATCGGTAAACTGGCCATCCAGCTGGCGATGATAAAGCGCCGGCAGCAGCTTGCGCTCGGCAAGGTCGCCCGTGCCGCCAAATACGACATAGTCAAAGGGCTCGACAGGAATGATCTGGCTGCTCATGGAATTCTCGATCTCTGTTCGTCTGAGGGTGGTATAATCTAATCGATTTAAAAGCGCTAGGGTGCGACGCAATAAAATGCGGATTTGCCTGTTCATACGCTGTTGGCCTGGCTTGGGAAAGCCGCCGGGGGATTGGCCACAGGATTGGTATGACGCGGAAACAGTTTAGCGACGGTTCCCGCGCCTTCAATCAAAATTTGTCGCGCAGGGCGTACCAGCTGAGCGCGAGGAACAGAAGCGGCGCGCGGAAACGAGGGCCGCCGGGGAAGCCCGCGATATTGAGATCGCGATAGAGCTCAAGCTCCGTCTTTTCGCCGCGCACGAGGTCGGCATAGAGCTTGCCGCAATAGTTCGACAGCATCACGCCATGGCCGG
>JAVBSF010000232.1:0-33890 GCA_031556925.1 Pararhizobium sp. | reverse complement strand
AGTCGATCTGGCCGCCGAAAGGCGGGATTTCCGGGTTTTCCGAACCGTCAATCTTGACGGTGATCAGGTTTTCGCCGCGGATCAGATGCGGCGTCAGCCGTGCCTCGAAGGGCGTGTAGCCATCCTTGTGGGCGATGATTTCCTCGCCGTTGAGGTAAACGACGCTGTCGGCCATTGCCGCATCGAAGACGAGGGAGACTTCGCGACCTTCGAATTCCGGGCGCCAGTCGAAGTGCTTCTGGTAGGTGAACGGCTTCTGGTATTCGGTTTCGTCGAAATAGTTATAGGGCAGCTCGATGGCGCTGTGCGGCAGGCGCACGGTTTCGCCAGAGCGCAGGCTGTTGACGCTGGCCCGTTCGAAGCCGTGGCTGAAGGTCCAGTTTCCGTTGAAACTTTCGGTAATGCGCATGGGAATTTCCTATTTCACTGAGCCGAGCATGCCCTGCACGAACTGGCGCTGCATGACGAAGAAGACGAGGAGTGTGGGGAGCGTGGCGAGAATGGTGCCAATCATCACCACGCCGTAATCGGGGTAATAGGCCGAGGCGAGCGACGAGACGACGAGGGTGATCGTCTTGGTCTCGTTGGATTGCAGTACGATCAGCGGCCAGAGATAGTTGTTCCAGTTGGTCATGAAGACGATGACGAAGGCGGCCGCGTAGGTGGAGCGCATCACCGGAATGTATATGTAGAGAAAGATCTGCCATTCCTTCAGGCCATCCACCTTGGCCGCGTCACGCAGCTCGGTCGGGAAGGCTTTTGTCGACTGGCGGAAGTAGAAGATGATGAAGGCGGACGCGATGGTCGGCAGCATGATGGCGATATGGGTGTTGATGAGCCCGGTCTTCGCCATCATCATGAACAGCGGGATCATCAGCGCCGCGAACGGTACCATCAGCGTCAAGAGCACGAGCGAATAGATGCGGTCGCGCGCCTTCGACTTGAACATCTCGAAGCCGTAACCGGCAAGCGACGAAAAGACGATGGTGAGCAAGGTTGCGAGAACCGCGACCTTCGCCGAATTCCAGAATATCAAGGGCACATCGACCTGCGTGAAGAAGTTCGTGACATTGGCCGCGAAGGCCGCGCCAAAACTTGTCTTGCCGCCGATGATGTCGATCGACGTATTGGTCGAGCTGATGACCATCCAGAAGAACGGAAACAGCGACAGGAAGGCGGCAATGCCGAGGAAGGCGTATTGCAGGCCGGTGCTGAAAAGGCGGTTCATGAGCGATCCTTCGCGGCATAGAACTGAAGGAAGGAGAACAGCGCCACCATGATCACGATCACATAGGAAAGCGTCGCCGCGTAGCCGAAGCTCGGCATGAAGCGGAAGGTGAGATTGTAGATATAGAGCGAGAGCGTCAGGGTCGAATTGGCCGGGCTGCCGCGGCCTTCCGTCAGGTTGTAAACCTCGTCGAACAGCTGGATCGTGCCGATGGTCGAGATGATGGTAGTGAACAGGATCACGGGTTTGAGCATCGGGATGGTGATGTAGAAGAACCGCGCCCAGGCCGGGACACCATCGATCCGTGCGGCCTCGTAGATCGACTTGTCGATGTTCTGGAGGGCTGCGAGATAAAAGATCATGTTGTATCCGGTCCAGCGCCAGGTGATGGCCAGAATCACCAACAACCTGGCCCAGAAAGGCTCCGTCAGCCAGCCGATCGGCGAGCCGATCAGGCCGATCGCCAACAGTGCCTGATTGACGACGCCATCGACGGAAAACATGCTCTTGAAAAGCACCGAATAGGCGACCAGCGAGGCGACGCAGGGCAGGAAAATCGCGGTGCGGAAGAAGCCGATGAATTTCAGCCGGTCGTTGTTGAGCACCGACGCCAGCAAGAGCGCCAGCAGGATCATGATCGGCACCTGCACCACGAAGAAGGTGATGGTGTTCTTCAGCGCCTGAAAGAAAACCGGATCGTTCCAGAGGCGCACGACATTGGCCGTGCCGCCGAATTTCATCATCATGCCCTTGCCGGTGAAGAAGGACAGATAAAGCGAACGGAAGATCGGATAGACGAGGAAAACCGAGATCAGAACGACGGCGGGGGCGATGAACAGCCAGCCGTTCAGATCGTAATAGCGCTTCAATCCACCTGTTCTGCCGGCTGCCATGAATGAACCTTTGTGCAAGGGCTGGGTTTTTCGGGTCTGCGGCCCTCACCTCCGTCATGGTCGGGCCTGACCCGACCATCTACCAGCCTCTCCGCGTATGAGGACATGCTGGTAGATCTTCGGCGCAAGGCCAAGAATGACGAAGAGTGTGACGTAAGGGGCGTCGACAAACGAGGCGGGCGGTTTCCCGCCTGCCTCAATATCCGATTACTGAATCTGGCCCTGGGCCTGGCTGTCGATGGCCTTCAGCACGTCATCGACTGACTTGCCGGCCGCGAGTTCCGGCAGATGCGCCGTCACCGCGGTATCGACTTCGTTGGTGAAGACGCCGTAGTTCACGGCCGGAACCTTGGCGAGCCAGTCCGAAAAATTCTGCCAGACCTTTTCGCCGCCGAAGAAGGCATCCGCTTCGGAGTAGGCCGCACCGGTACGGGCAGACAACAGCGAGCCGACGGCACCGCGCTCGGTCAGGATCTTCTGGTAGAAATCGACATCCTTGGCGTAGATCTCATTCAGGAAATCGATCGCCTCATCCTTTTCGGCGGAGCCGGATGTGACGTACCAGCTGGAGCCGCCGAGGTTCGAGGCGTTCGAAGCGCCTTCGACATTCAGCTTCGGAATGGGAGCGACGCCCCATTTGCCGGCCTGATCGGCCTGCGCCTTGACCGTGCCGGTGATCCAGACGCCGGTCGTGACGGAAGCGACATCGCCCGAGGTAAAGGTGCCGACCCATTCGGTCCAGCCGGCGGCGGGCTTGTAGATGTTGGCCTGCAGGATTTTCTGTTCGGTTTCGAGCGCTGCCTTCAGGGCGGCATTGCCTTCGATCGACAAGTTGTTGTCCTTGTCGAAATACCAGCCGCCGGCCGATTGCATTAGGATACGGATGAAGCCGGCATCGTTGACATCAAGACCGAGCATCTTCTTGCCGGTCTTTTCCTCGACAGCCTTGCCGATCTCGATATAGCGGTCCCAGGTCAGGTCCTGCATGTCTTCCGGCTTGAAACCGGCCTGCTCGAGATAGTCCTTGCGGTAATAAAGGCCGGTCACGCCGGAATCGAAGGGCATGCCATAGACGGCGCCATCCAAGGTCATCAGCTGCACCTTGTAGGGTGCGAAACCGGAAAAATCGACCTTGCTGGAAAGCTCGGCAAAGGCGCCGGGGAAGGACTGCAGATATTTTTGCGCGCCGTAATCTTCGATGAGTACGATATCCGGCAGGGCATCGGTGGTGCCGGACGAAAGGGCGGTCTGCAGCTTCTGTTCGACGTCGGCCTTGGCGAAATCGACGATGTTGAAGGTCGTCTCAGGATGCTTGGCGGTGTAGCGTGCGCCGGCCTCCTTCATGATCGCGACGTTGAAGTTGGGATCCCAGCACCAGACGGTGATTTCACCGGCAAAAGCGGCGGTGGACGCAAAAAGGCTGACGCCGCCGAGAGCGGCTGCCGCGAAGCGCGACAGGATAGTCCTGTTAAACATTGGTTCCTCCCAAGGAATGGCTCGCCGAGAGGGGTCTCCTGTCCCATCGGCTGAGCAACATTTACCCAAAAACAGAAAACACGCAACAGAAATTTAGTAAATATTTATTGCATATGCGAAGAGCGGGAATTGGTCAGAATTCCAGAGGCTTGGGACAACTGTCTCGCCAGATGAGTTCCGTCGCTATTCGCACCTGCTTCCCGTAGTTGCGCCCGTTGAGGCGCTCCAGCAGCAGATCGACGGCGACTTCGCCGATATGTTCGCCATGGATGCGCACGGTCGATAGCGGCGGGGTCAGGAACTGGGCGACGGGAATATCGTTGAACGAGATCACGGCGATGTCGTCCGGAATGGAGAGGCCGGCTTCGCGGATCGCCCTGTAGGTGCCGATCGCCATATTGTCATTGGAGGTGACGATGACATCGGGGCATTTTGGAAGGGCGAGAAGATCGCAGGCCAGTTGATAGCCGGTATCGAGCCGCAAGCTCTGGCCGGAGCCGCATTCGGCAAGGGCGAGCAGGGCAGGATCGAAGGTGCCGTGCGCCTTTTGCCATTCGATATAGGCAGCGCAGCGGCGTTCGCCGAAGTGCTGGACGGTGCCGTTCAGTCTCTCATGGCTGCCGATAAAGGCGATCCGTTCGTAACCTCTGGCTTTCAGGCTTTCGAGGATTTTCAGGGTGGCAAGCCCGACGTCGGCGAATACGCTGTCGAAACGATCGTCGCGGGGGTCGAAATCGGCGAAGACAAGCTGGCGCGCATTCCTGGCCATCCAGTCGATTTCGTCGTTGGAATGCTTGCCGATGACGATGACGCCGGAAGCGTTCTCCAGCAGCGTCTGCTCCGGCAGGCTGTCGGAATGGAAGATCTTGACGATTTCCGTCTTCAGGTCGCGGCAACGGTTTTCGATGCCCAGCCGGACGCCGATATAATAGGGGTCGGCGATCTCGTCCGAAGGTTCGAGGAAGTGCACGATCGCCAGCTTGGTGAGCAGGCTGGACACGACTTGGCCATTCGTTCTGTTGCGGTTGCGCGGCGTTTCATAGTTCAGCGCTTCGGCCGTCTCGATGATGGCCTGGCGCTTGACGGGGGAAATGGAAAGCGCCGGGTCATAGTTCAGCACCCGCGAGACCGTGGCCGGCGATACGCCGACGGCCTTGGCAATTTCCTTGATCGTTACCATCCCGATAGTCCGTCTTGTTTTGGGCAAACAATGCCACAGCTTTCCCGTTGAAGGAATATATTTCAGTAAATTTTTACCTGGAGATCGGTCCGGCGGGCGGGGTGTGGGCGATCATGCGGGTAGGCGAGTGAACTCAAGTTTATAAACAAACCACCCGGTTTTCTCAAGCGAGGCGCGGCCGGGAGGCGTGGCCCGGATTGCGTTTGGAAATATCGGGGCCAATCTCGATATATCTTGATTTTAGATATATCGAGATATAAGTAGACTCTATAACGCAAGTTTTATCGACGCATGGGCCGGAAACAGGATAAGCAGGCCGCACGCGAAACGCAGCGCGGTCTGCAGAAGGAAGAAACGGATGGATTTTTCGAAACAAGATCTCGCGGCGGATGACGGCGGCTTGCCCCGGCTCGAGCGTGTGCGTCACGAACTGAAGCGGCGTCACCTGACGGTCGCGTCCACCGAACGGCTGACGCCGAACATGATCCGCATCACCTTGACGGGGGAGGAGCTGGCGGATTTCGTCTCGGCCTCGGCGGGCGATCACGTCAAGATCTTCGTGCCGGACGGGACGGGCGGGGTGGCGATGCGGGATTATACGCCCCGTCGCTTCGATGCGGCCGGCCGCACGCTTGTCCTTGATTTCGCCGTGCATGATGCCGGTCCCGCGACCCGCTGGGCGCTGGATGCCCGCGCGGGCGACAACATCGAGATCGGCGGTCCGCGCGGTTCGCTGGTCATCGGCGGCCCTATCCGTTCCTGGCTCCTGATCGGCGATGAGACCGCCTTGCCTTCGATCGGCCGCCGTATCGAGGAGATGGCGCCGGGATTGCCGGTCACCAGCGTCGTGGGCGTGCCGGGGGCGGAAGACGAACAAACCTTCGAAACGCAGGCGGCGCTCACGGCCCATTGGGTCCACCGGCGCGATCCCGGCGATGCGGCCGTCATTATCGAGCGCTTGCGCGATATCGCCCTTCTTCCCGGCACCTTCGTCTGGATCGCGGCGGAGGGTTCGGTCACGCGGGCGGTGCGCAGTTATCTGGTGGAGGAACGCGGCCATCCGCTGGCCTGGCTGCGGGCGGCGGGTTACTGGGTCAAGGGCAAGGCGGACACGACCGAGAAATTCGAGGACTGACCTTCACGGCTCACTTTTTCGCGCGCAGTCCGGCGATCATGATATCGACGAGACTGCGTGCTGACTGCTTCCAGTTCGGGCCGGCATTGACATTCGAGACACCGGCCAGAGCGCGCAGCAGATCAAGCGGATCGATATCGATCGTGATCTCGTCGCTTTCGACGGCGCGTGCGACCAGAAGATCGATTGCCTCCTTCGTCCGGGCCGCGGTTCCCGCGAAAAGCTCCGAGGGGCCGCCGGCCATGGAATTCAGCGCTTCGTACATGCCGTGTTTGGTCGCCATGTAATCGATGAAAAGCTGCATCCATTGCCGTAACGCCTCGACCGGCGGCCGGGTTTCGGCAAGCCTGTGGGCGGCCTTCAAAAGCTGTTCGCTTTCATTGTGATAGACGGCCGCGACCAGAGCGTCACGCGTGGGAAAATGCCGGTAGAGCGTGCCGATGCCCACGCCCGCCTGACGGGCGATCTCTTCCAGGGTGGCCTGTGCGCCTTTTTCCGCGAAAATTTTCTTGGCGACGTCGAGAAGCAGAAGACGGTTGCGTTCCGCATCGGCGCGCGGCTTTCGCGCGGAGCCGCGCACAATTTTTTCGGACACCTCGAAAACGCCTCTTGATAAACGGAGGATGCCTCCGTATTTAATCGGAGGCGTCCTCCTTTTATTCCATTCGAGGGTGGCGGGCAAGGTGCCGGCCGCTCCGGGGAGGTGCGTGCGATGATCAGGGAGATTATCATGACTGGACAATTCGGAGCGAAATCGACGACGGACGAGGTGCTTTCGGGCATCGATCTCAGGGGCAAGCGGGTTCTGGTGACCGGTGTTTCGGCCGGGCTTGGCGTCGAAACGGCCCGGGTTCTGGCCGCCCATGGCGCGAGCGTCGTCGGTGCCGCCCGTAATCTGGAAAAGGCCAGGGCCGCGACAGCGGTCGTGCGCGAACAGGCGAAGGATGGCGGCGGGATCGAGCTGATCGAACTCGATCTGGCCTCGCTGGCAAGCGTGCGGGCTGCGGCCGACAGGCTGGTGGCCGATGGCAGGCCGTTCGATCTGGTGATCGCCAATGCCGGGGTCATGGCCTCGCCGTTCGGCCATACGGCGGATGGTTTCGAGACCCAGTTCGGCACCAACCATCTCGGCCATTTCGTTTTCATCAACCGTATTGCCGGGCTGATCGGTTCCGGCGGCCGGCTGGTGAACGTCGCCTCCTCCGGCCACCGGTTTGCGGATGTCGATCTCGACGATCCCAATTTCGCGCATACGGCCTACGAGCCGATGCTTGCCTATGGCCGTTCCAAAACCGCCAATATCCTGTTTGCCGTCGAATTCGACCGCCGCCATCGGGGGCGGGGTGTGCGGGCAACCGCGCTTCATCCCGGTGGCATCCGCACGGAGCTGGGGCGTCATATCGGCGAGGATGTGCTGGACGGCAGGGTGGCGCGGATCAATGCGGAGCTTGCCGCCGAGGGCCTGCCCGCCTACCAGTGGAAGACCATTCCGCAAGGCGCGGCGACCTCGGTGTGGGCGGGCGTCGTCGCATCCGCCGACGAGATTGGCGGACGCTATTGCGAGAACTGCCACGTCTCCCGGGTGACGGACGGTCTCATCAACCCGGCCAGCGAAGGCGTGCGCTCCTATGCCCTCGACCCGGACCGCGCGCGGGCGCTCTGGGCGAAAAGCGAGGAACTGGTCGGGGAGAGCTTCCCCGAGCCCGTCTTGTAGCGATCCTTCACGGGAAAGGGCCTTGATGAAAGGCCTTTTCCCGTCACACCGGCTTCTGCACGGCGCGCACCGTGCCGCTGCGGCCGCCACCGCAGTAAAACACATCCGCGCCAGTGGATTCGAGGCCTGAAACGCCGGTGCCGGCGGGCATGGCGATCGTCTCCAGCACCGCGCCGGTTTCGGGATCGATATGCCTCAGATCGCTGTCGTCGCCATCCCAGGTACCATGCCAGAGTTCGCCGTCGATCCAGGTAACGCCGGTGACGAGACGGCTGCATTCGATCGTGCGCTGGATGTCGCCGGTTTCGGGGTCGATCCGGTGGATCTTGCTGCCGCGATAATTGCCGACCCAGAGCGAACCCTCGGCCCATGTCAACCCGCTGTCGCCGCCCTGGCCGGGCGCAGGGATGGTCGCGACGATCCGGCCGGAGGCAGGATCGAGCTTGTGGATGCGGTCCTCGGCGATCTGGAAAAGATGCGTGCCGTCGAAAGCCGTGCCGGCATGGGCGGGAATGTCGATGGCGCGTAGTCTCTCGCCGGTTTCGGGGTTCATCGCATTGAGCTTGTCGCCGGATGCAAACCATATGTTCTCGCCATCGAAGGTGACGCCCGCCACCTGTTCGACATCGAGAAAGGGGCCGTATTCCTTGAGTATCTGCGCTTGCGAATGGGGCATTGTCATCTCCTGATCTCGGGTTTGGTCGCCTGACCCTAGCCGCTCGGCAGCGGACCGGGGAGTAACAAGATTGTCGGGAATACGGTGAGCGGTGGCGTCATCCAGCGCCGGGCCCGGCCATGACCGACGGCTTGAACCTTGCCGGCCGCAGCCAGTCGTTCGAGGGCGCGTTGAACGGTACGCGGACTTGCGTCGAGCGCGATCGAGAGGGCCGAGCTCGCCCAGGCTTCGCCATCGGAAAGCAGCGCCAGCACATCGCCGTGCTCCTCTTCGGCGGGCGGGGCAATGACGACAATTCGCCGGCTTGAAGCCGTTTCGAATGCGAAACCGTCACGGGTGGCGCGGATGTCGACAAGCGGGCGCAGGGCGGAGCGGAGCCTGCCGATTTCCACCCGAAGCCTTGCCCGGTGGGAATCGTCCGCCTCTCTTGCCCGGAAAGCGTTCGCCAGCAGCCGGCTTCGCGTGGCGCCGCCCGGCCATGCCTCACCCAGCGTACGGGCGAGCGAAAACAGAACCGGCCGCGTCGCCAGCGACACCGACACATCCCCGATTCGCAGTCCGTTGCGGCAGGCATCCACGACGAGATCGCCGGAGGCGAGCAGCGTCTCGACCTCTTCGAGCACGAGCAGCCGGGTTCGGCCTTCGCAGATAAGCCGCGCGGCGGGTTGTTCCAGAACCCGCGCCGCATCCGCGATCTCGGCCGACAGGGCGGGAATGCGCGCCACGCCCGCCGCTTGCCATGCGCGGGAAAAGGCCTCCCGCGCGGCCGCGATCCGCAGCCGGCGAATGGCGATATTGGCGGTGGCGAGTTCGTGGGCCGCGCGGGCGGGCGGCGGCAATGGCGCGGGGTTGACACCGGCGAGCAGGCGCTCCGCCTCGTCCAGCCGGCCGATCAACAGCAGCCGTCGGGCCGTGAGGTTGCGGGCATGGGCGGCGTTCATGTGCTCGCCATGGGCCTCCAGCACCTTCCATGCGGCTTCCAATGTCTTGACTGGCCAGGAAAGATCGCGGGAGACAAGGGCGATTTCGGCTTCGGCGATGATGCAGCGGGCGCGCGCCAGCGTTTCTTTCGGCCCGAAGCGCCGGACGGCGTCTTTCAGCAGGATTTTGGCGCGCGGCAGGTCGCCCAACTGCGCCATCGCGATGCCCCGAAGCGCGAGCGCGGATGCATCCTCGCGCAAGCCGATGCGCTTGAGGGCGCCCAGCGGATCGCCGCCGGCAAGGGCCCGCGCGGCGGCGGTGATCATCGAGTCCATGGAAATCCCGTCACATTTGTCACTCCCATCCGAGGGCTCCCGGCCGTTATCTATACCGCGATCCCGCGCCTGCAACAGAGGTGGCCTGCAATGCTCAGGCGGTCTTCAAGATTCCGATGGAACCGGCCGGCCGAAAGGATCAATATCGAACCGGAGCACGCGGCGAAGCCCGCGAAAGGAGTTTCAGATGACCAATACTGGATATCGCTGGGTGATCGTTGCCGCTGGCGGCCTGCTGGGCTGTATCGCCATCGGCGCCATGTTTTCCCTGCCGGTGTTTCTCCTGCCGCTTTCGCGCGACACGGGCTGGTCGGTAACGGGCATATCGAGCGCCATGACCGTCGGCTTCCTCGCCATGGCCTTTGCCAGCATCGCCTGGGGTAGTCTGTCTGATCGATGGGGGCCGCGGCCGATCGTGCTGGCGGGCTCGGTGCTTCTGGCCGTGAGCCTGCTGTTGGCCAGCCGGGCGACCGCTCTCGTGGAATTTCAGCTGGTTTTCGGTCTTCTTGTCGGCGTGGCGGCGGCGGCGATCTTCGCGCCGATGATGGCCTGCGTCACCGGCTGGTTCGATACCCATCGCAGCCTTGCCGTCTCGCTGGTTTCCGCCGGCATGGGCATGGCGCCCATGACCATGTCGCCCTTCGCCGCCTGGCTGGTGACGATCCATGACTGGCGCACGTCGATGCAGCTGATCGCGCTTCTTGTCGCCGTCGTCATGATCCCGCTGTCGTTTATCGTTCGCCGCGCTCCGGCGCTGGAGGCCGATGCCCCGGCGGCAAGCGCCGACGAGCCGGTGCCGATGTCGCTGGGCGAGGTTTTGAAATCGCCGCAATTCGTCATTCTTCTGTTGACCAATTTCTTCTGCTGCGCCACCCATTCCGGACCGATCTTCCATACGGTGAGCTACGCCATCACCTGCGGCATTCCGATGATCGCGGCGGTATCGATCTACAGCATCGAAGGGCTGGCGGGCATGGGCGGGCGCGTGGTGTTCGGCCTTCTCGGCGACAAGTTCGGCGCCAAGCACATCCTCGTCCTCGGGCTGCTCGCCCAGGCTTTCGGCGCTCTTGCCTACGTGTTCGCGCAGGGGCTTGGCAGCTTCTATGCCGTCGCGGGCCTTTTCGGCTTCATCTATGCCGGGGTCATGCCGCTCTATGCCGTGATCGCCCGCGAAAACTTTCCATTGAAGATGATGGGAACGGTGATCGGCGGCACCGCTATGGCCGGAAGTCTCGGCATGGCGACCGGTCCACTGGCCGGTGGCCTGATCTACGATACCTTCGCCAGCTATACCTGGCTTTATGTCGGTTCCTGGGGCATCGGTATCGGAGCGTTCCTGATCGCGATGATGTTCAAGCCCATGCCGAAGGAGAGGCTGCAGGCCGCAGCGGCCTGAAGAGGGTGCGAGGCCCATTCTGCCGGCCCGAAACTAAACGTCGGGCCGTGCCGCCTTCTCCAGAACCGGAACATGCGGCGCGACCGTTCGGGGGAAGGAGCCATCCAGTCGCGGATCGTCGATCACCTCGACCATCAAGGCGTAGGGCGTGAAGCCGGATCGAAGGTAGAACGGCAGGGCGCTGGGGCTGTCGAGGGTGCAGGTGTGCAGCCAAAGCCGCTCGATGGGATGCGCCCAGGCGATCGACAGCGCCTGATCCATCAGATATCGCCCGGCGCCGTGTCCGATCGCATCCTTCGTCAATCCGAGGAAGACAATCTCTCCGGCCTTTTTCTCCCGGAAATCGAGTTCCAGCATGCCGACATCCCGGCCTTCGGCCCGCAGCACGAAGATTTCCACCTGGGGATGGTGGATGTGGCCGCTCAGTTCCTCGTCGGACATGACGAGGCGGGAGATCCACAGCCAGTCCTCGCCGATCGAGCGATAGAGATCGCGGTAGGCATCGAGATCAGGCTTGTCGAGCCGTTCCAGCGCATAGCCGGCGGGCGTGCGGCTTTCCTTCGGCTGTGGCTTGCCCTCCATCGAAAGGCAGGTGACGACCGTGGCAAGCTTGCCGGCGGGCACGCTGGAGTAGCCCATGGGCAAGGGAGGATGTGTTTTCACCATAAGCATCGGTCCGCAATTGATCGCTCGCGAAAACCTCTCATCGCAAAGCTTCTGGTCTTGCAGCGGTCAAGCTTCTGTTCTCGCAGGCAATACCGTCGGCGTAACGGACCGGTACAATCATCTCCAGCCCATTGCCGGCGCGACGTGGCTGAGGATCGCCTCGATGACATGGGCGTTGTAATCGACGCCAAGCTGGTTGGGTACGGTGAGCAGCAGGGTATCGGCTTCGGCAATCGCTTCGTCTTCCTTGAGCTGCTTGATCAGCAGGTCGGGCTCCGCCGCGTAGCTGCGCCCGAAGATGGCGCGGGTGTTTTCATCGATGAAGCCGATCTTGTCTTCGGCCTCCGAACGCTCTCCGAAATACATGCGGTCGCGATCGTCGACGAGGGCAAAGATGCTGCGGCTGACGGAGACGCGCGGGGTGCGTTCATGGCCCGCCTCCTTCCAGGCCTCGCGATAGGCGCGGATCTGGGCGGCCTGCTGGATGTGGAAGGGTTCGCCGGTTTCGTCGTCCTTCAATGTCGAGCTTTGAAGGTTCATGCCGATCTTCGCCGCCCAGACGGCGGTCGCGTTGGAACCGGCGCCCCACCAGATGCGCTCGCGCAGACCCGGCGCATGCGGCTCGAGCCGGAGCATGCCGGGCGGGTTTGGGAACATCGGGCGCGGATTGGGGCGGGCGAAGCCTTCGCCACGCAGGACATCGAGAAAGACTTCGGCATGGCGGCGGGCCATGTCGGATTCGTTTTTTCCCTCTTCCGGCTGATAGCCGAAATAGCGCCAGCCATCGATCACCTGTTCCGGCGAACCGCGGCTGATGCCGAGCTGCAGGCGGCCGTTGGAGATGAGGTCGGCAGCGCCTGCGTCTTCGGCCATGTAGAGCGGGTTTTCGTAGCGCATGTCGATGACGCCGGTGCCGATCTCGATCTTGCTGGTCTTCGCCCCGACCGCAGCCAGAAGCGGGAAGGGCGAAGCGAGCTGGCGGGCGAAATGATGGACACGGAAATAGGCGCCATCGGCGCCAAGTTCTTCGGCGGCGACGGCGAGATCGATGGATTGCAGCAGGGCGTCACCGGCGGAGCGGGTGCCGGACTGCGGCGAAGGAGACCAGTGGCCGAAGGAAAGGAAGCCGATTTTCTTCATGACGTTACGCCTCGTCCTCAAAAGCTTGGGTGATCGCTTCATCGCACGATCCCGCCTAGAAACATAGCGCGCGGCCGGCGACAGACTGTTTCCCGAAAGCGCATTGCATCGCGCTTTCTGTTTTTGCCTGGGCATGTCTTTGCCGCAAAACCGCTACGCACTTTTGCGTGGGCATACCTTAAACGAGCTTCCGCCGCTTCAGGACGATGGTGACCGCGACGGTCATCGCAGCCAGCGCATACCAGGTGAAGATATAGGCCAAATGGCTGTTGCGAAAGCGGATGACGGTCAGGCCGCCGACCGGATAGCCGCCGGGATTGGCCGTTTTGTCGGCATCGATGAAGAAAGGTGCGACGCGCGAAAGCCCCTTCGCCGTGGCAATTGCCGCGACATCGCGGGAATACCATCGGTCGCCCGCGGGATCGTTCGAGCGGAGGAAAGCGCCGCCGGGCTCGCTCAGACGCACGAGGCCGGTAATCGTCACATCGCCCGGCGGCTGGCCTCCGCTGCGCGATGCCGGATCGCGCCGGTCAGGAGGCACAAAGCCGAGATTGATCAGGATCGTCGTGCCGTCCGGCTGCGCAAGCGGGGTGACGACCCAGAAGCCGGCGCCCAGTTCGGTCACCGCTTGAACGAAGATTTCCCTGTCGTTCAACAACCGGCCGGATGCGGTGACGTGGCGGTATTCCTGCTTGGCAAGATCAAGGCCGGGCCACCGGGCTTCGGCGGGTGCCGGGACCGCCGGCGCGTTTACCCGCGCATCGACGCGCTCGATAAGATCGAGCTTCCAGAACAGGCGCTGAACCTGCCAGCTGCCGAGCGCCAGAAAGATCAGCGTCAGCAGAAGCATGCCGGCGGTGAAACGCCGGCTGCCTTGCTTCGCAGGCGCCTCGGCGGAGGTGCCTGCGGGATGATCGGGGTTTCGGGTCACGATGCCAGTCCCGTCAGGGCATGTTCTTCATCATCTCGGGCGACATGGGCATCATGTTGGTGTTGAGGTGATGCATGACCCAGAGCGAGCCGGCGAGCGTGATGGCGACGAGAACGAGCGTGAAGATCAGCGCCATCATCGTCCAGCCGCCTTCCGAGCGCGGGTTCATGTGCAGGAAGTAGATCATGTGCACGACGATCTGCACGACGGCAAAGCCCATAATCAGGAAGGCCGTGAGCAGCTTGCTGTCGAACACTTCGCCCATGACCAGCCAGAAGGGTATGGCTGTCAGAATGACCGACAGCACGAAGCCGATCATGTAGCTCTTGAAGGTGCCGTGACCGGCTTCGTGGCCATGGCTATGGGCGTGGTGGGTATCCGAAGCGCTCTCTTGCGCGTGTCCGTTCGAGCTCATCCGAGAACTCCCATCAGATAGACAAAGGAGAAGACGCCGATCCAGACGACATCGAGGAAGTGCCAGAACATCGACAGGCACATCAGGCGACGGCGGTTTTCCGGGATCAGGCCGCGCTTGCCGACCTGAACCATCAGCGTCACCAGCCAGATGATGCCGAAGGTGACATGAAGGCCGTGGGTGCCGACCAGCGTGAAGAAGGCTGACAGGAAGGCGCTGCGCTGCGGGCCAGCACCCTCATGGATCAGATGCGAAAACTCATAGAGTTCGAGCCCGAGGAAGGCGAGGCCGAAAAGGCCGGTGATGCCGAGCCAGAACAGCGTTTCCGCCTTGGCGTTGCGCTCCATCTGCAGCATGGCGAAGCCATAGGTGATGGAGGAGAAAAGCAGCATCGCGGTGTTGATCGCAACCAGCTTCAGGTCGAACAGGTCGGCCGGCGAGGGGCCGGCCGCATAGTTGCGGCCGAGCACGCCATAGGTGGCGAACAGCGCTGCGAAGATCAGGCAGTC
Source organism: Pararhizobium sp. (assembly GCA_031556925.1). Lineage (GTDB taxonomy): Bacteria > Pseudomonadota > Alphaproteobacteria > Rhizobiales > Rhizobiaceae > Pararhizobium. The sequence continues at coordinate 19,275 of JAVBSF010000232.1, read as the reverse complement.
GCTCATCAGATAGAGCCAGAAGCCCAGATTTGTGCTGCCTTCCGGATGATGGTCTTCCGTCAGGTAGAACACCGGCTTTTCGCCGTCTTGCGTTTGGTTTTGATGTGCCATGTCGGTTGCCATGTTCAGGTCCGCTCCGCGAGCAGCTTCGTGCGCGCATCTTCCGTTGCGGCAACGGTGTCTGCGGGGATGTAGAAGTCGCGGTTGTAGTTGAAGGTATGGCCGATCGCGACTGCAACGATACCAACGAAGGAGACGATCGCCAGCCACCAGATGTACCAGATCATGGCGACGGCGAAGACCGTGCTGATGCCTGCGAGGATGATGCCAGCGCCGGTGTTCTTCGGCATGTGGATGGGCTTGAATCCGGTGAGCGGGCGTTCATAGCCGCGGCTCTTCATGTCATACCAGCTGTCGTGGTCGTGCACGACCGGCGTGAAGGCGAAGTTGTAGTCCGGCGGCGGCGAGGAGGTCGACCATTCCAGTGTGCGGCCATCCCACGGATCGCCACTGTCGCAGCGCAACTGGTCGCGCTTCAGGAAGCTGACGATGAGCTGGATGATGAAGGAGGCGATGCCGATCGCGATCAGGAAGGCGCCAAAGGCGGCGATGATGAACCATATCTGCAGCGACGGATCTTCGAACTGCGACACGCGGCGGGTCACGCCCATCAGGCCGAGCACATAAAGCGGCATGAAAGCGAAGAAGAAACCGATCTGCCAACACCAGAAGCTCATCTTGCCCCAGAAGGCGTCGAGTTTGTAGCCGAAGGCCTTGGGCCACCAGTAGGCGATGCCGGCCATCAGCCCGAACAGCACGCCGCCAATGATGACGTTGTGGAAGTGGGCGATCAGGAACAGCGAGTTGTGAAGAACGAAGTCCGCTGGCGGAACGGCGAGCAGAACGCCGGTCATGCCGCCGATGACGAAGGTCACCATGAAGCCGATCGTCCAGTACATCGGCAGCTCGTAACGGATGCGTCCGCGATACATGGTGAAGAGCCAGTTGAACATCTTCGCGCCGGTGGGGATCGAGATGATCATGGTGGTGATACCGAAGAAGGCATTGACCGAGGCGCCCGAACCCATCGTGAAGAAGTGGTGCAGCCACACGATGTAGGACAGGATCATGATCACGCAGGTCGCGTAGACCATCGAGGCATAGCCGAAGAGGCGCTTGCCGCAGAAAGTGGCGACGACTTCCGAGAAGATCCCGAAGGCCGGCAGCACGAGAATGTAGACGTCCGGGTGGCCCCAGATCCAGATGAGGTTGATATACATCATCGGGTTGCCGCCGAGGTCGTTCGTGAAGAAGTTCGTGCCGGCGTAGCGGTCAAGGGTGAGCAGCGCGAGCGTTGCGGTCAGGATCGGGAAGGTCGCGACGATCAGGATGTTGGTGCAGAGCGAGGTCCAGGTAAAGACCGGCATCTTCATGAAGGTCATGCCCGGCGCGCGCATCTTGACGATGGTTGCGATCAGGTTGATGCCCGAGAGCGTCGTTCCCACGCCCGCGACCTGCAGGCCCCAGATATAATAATCCACGCCGACGCCCGGACTGTAGTCGGAGCCCGACAGCGGCGGATAGGCAAGCCAACCCGTGCGGGCGAATTCACCGACGAACAGCGACATCATGATGATGACAGCACCGGCGGTCGTCATCCAGAACGAGAAATTATTGAGGAACGGGAAGGAAACGTCGCGCGCGCCGATCTGCAGCGGCACGACATAGTTCATGAAGCCCGTCACGAACGGCATCGCGACGAAAAAGATCATGATCACGCCATGCGCGGTGAAGATCTGGTCGTAGTGATGCGGCGGCAGATATCCCTCGTTGCCGCCGAAGGCGATTGCCTGCTGGATGCGCATCATGATGGCGTCGGAGAAGCCGCGCAGCAGCATGATGATGGCGAGGATGATGTACATGATGCCGATCTTCTTGTGATCGACGCTCGTGAGCCAGTCGTGCCAGAGGGTGCCCCAGAGCCTGTACTTCGTGATCAGCGCCAGGATCGCAATGCCGCCGAGGGCAACCGCGATGAAGGTCACAACCAGAATTGGCTCGTGATAGGGGATCGCTTCCAGCGTGAGCCGGCCGAAAAGGAATTGAGTCCAAGTTGTATTGCCGAACATGGGTCTGTCCAAAGTCCTGAAACGCGGCCTTACGGCTGCGTGGTGCCGTTGGTGTTGAGCTGCGCGGGAGCCGCGCCGCCCTGATCGTCCATGGGCATGGAATGGCCCTGGTGCATGTCGTTGTTCATCTGGCCTGCGCCGGATGCACCGCCTTCGATACCTTCGGCCGGCTCTTCGCTACGGGCCGGATTGCCGGTGGCGGGAACTGTTGCTGCCGGTGCCTCGGCATCTTCATGGCGGCTGTCATACTCAAGCCTGGCCTTGTTTTCGTGGCTCTCGACACCGGCGCCGCCCATCATGTCGATGTGCATCATCTCGCTCATGCACATTTTGCCGGGATGGGCGCACATGTTGAGGATCGCGTTGAAGAGGCCGTCATCAACGCTGGAGAAGTAACGTACCGGCTCCTTGATGCTCGGCTTTTCGAGCTTCAGGTAGGTATCGCGGTTGAGCGCTGTGCCCTGCGATTTTACGCGGGCGGCCCATTCTTCAAAGCCAGCCTGCGTCACGCCGTGGAACTTGAAGCGCATGTGAGAGAAGCCGTCGCCGGAAAAATTTGCCGACAGGCCCTCGAACTCGCCTTCCTTGTTGATCACCGCATGCAGCTTCGTTTCCATGCCGGGCATGGCATAGATCATGCCGGCGAGGGCGGGCACGTAGAAGGAGTTCATGACCGAGGAGGCGGTGATCTTGAAGTTGATCGGAACATCGACCGGAGCCGCCATCTCGTTGACGGTGGCGATGCCGTATTCCGGATAGAAGAACAGCCACTTCCAGTCGAGCGCCACGACTTCCACCGTGATTGGCTTCATCTCCGGCGTGACCGGACGGGCGGCATCGATCCGGTCGAGCGGCCGGTAGGGGTCGAGCTTGTGGGTGCTGATCCAGGTCACGGCGCCGAGCGCGATGATGATCGCCAGCGGCGCGGACCAGATGATGACTTCGAGCCGGGTGGAGTGATGCCACTCGGGATCGTACTTCGCAGCCTTGTTGGAGCCGCGATAATGCCACGCGAAATAGAGCGTGAGGAAGATCACCGGAACGATGATCAGCAGCATCAGAACGGTAGAAACGATGATCAGGTCTCTCTGCTGCATCGCAATATCGCCGGAGGGCGACATGACGACGAGATCGCAGCCCGCAAGCAGCAACAAGGGCAGGGGAACGAACAATCGTCCGGCGGATTTCACAAGATTGGGCATTTCGAGCTCGAAATTTGAGTCTGTTAGACGTGCACTAATCGCTGCGATGCCATTACAGGAATGAGGTGGTTCGTCGCAGTGCAGCGATGTGTCGCACTGCAGCAAAAAACTTTCCTGCCGTATTGGGCTATATCCGCAGCCAATGAAACATGCGTCGCGCGTTCTGCCAACCCGGAAATTTGCCGGGACCGGCGATAACGGTAGCGATACGGCATCGGATTTGGGCTTTTTACGCTTGGTCGCTTGATCTTCGGGGCAGGTTGATCAACATTTCGCATATGGCTGATATGGCCAGGAGGATAATTCATGAGCACGGTCGCCAACCCGTCATCATCCGTTCTCGAGAAAGACGCGCGCAGTCTGCATGACGACAAGCCCGTTTCCGCCGGCAACATCGCTATCGGTGTGATCATCGGCCGCATGTCGGAATTTTTCGACTTCTTTGTCTATGGCCTTGCCTCCATTCTGGTTTTCCCGAAGCTGATCTTTCCGTTCATCGCCGATCCGGTGTCCGCGACGCTCGCCTCCTTCGCCATCTTCCCGCTCGCCTTTCTCGCGCGTCCGGTCGGCACGTTCGTCTTCATGTGGATCGACCGCAATTTCGGCCGCGGCACGAAGCTGACCATCGCGCTGATCATTCTCGGCGGCTCGACGGCTTCGATCGCCTTCCTGCCCGGCTATGAATCCATCGGCCTCTGGTCGGTTGCGTTTCTGGCACTGTTTCGTCTGGGGCAGGGCTTCGCGCTCGGCGGCGCCTGGGATGGCCTTGCCTCCCTTCTGAACCTGACTGCGCCCGCCAACCGCCGCGGCTGGTATGCGATGATCCCGCAGCTTGGCGCGCCCATCGGCTTTGCCTTGGCAAGCAGCCTGTTCGGCTATTTCGTCTCCAATCTTTCGGAGACCGACTTCCTCTCCTGGGGCTGGCGTTATCCGTTCTTCGTTGCCTTTGCGATCAACGTCGTGGCGCTCTTTGCCCGCCTGCGCATTGTCGCCAGCCATGAGTTCGGTGAGGCTCTGGAAAGCAAGGAACTGGAGGCGCGTCCTGTCTTCGAAATGCTGAGCAAGCACGCGCACGATGTCGTGCTCGGCGCCTTCGCGCCGCTTGCAAGCTTTGCAATGTTCCATCTTGTCACGATCTTCCCGCTCAGCTGGGTCACGCTGCATGGCGGCCAGACTGCGGCGCAATTCCTCTGGGTGCAGGTTGCAGGTGCGGCAGTCGGTGTCGTCGCGATCATTCTTTCGGGCCTGATCGCAGACAAGATCGGGCGCCGCCGCCAGCTGATGATCGGCGCGGTCATTATTGCGATCTTTTCGTTCACCGCGCCGTTCCTGCTGGATGCAGGCCGCACGGGACAGAATGCCTTCATCCTCATCGGCTTCGCTATTCTCGGCCTGTCTTTCGGCCAGGCATCGGGTTCCGTTTCCTCGCGCTTCGGCCAATATTATCGCTACACCGGTGCAGCGCTGACATCCGATCTCGCATGGCTGGTCGGCGCTGCCTTCGCGCCACTGGTGGCGCTTGGTCTCGCCAGCAGCTTCGGCATCATCTTCATTGGCGGCTATCTGATTTCCGGCGCGATCGTTTCGCTGATTGCCCTCAGCGTTACCCGTGCGCTGGATGCGAACAGCGAGCCGGGGCCGGCCGGTTCGAACAAGTAAACGTCAAAAAACGGCGGCTGTGGTGCCGCCGTTTTCATGTTCAGGCATCGACGGTTCGCGCATTCACATGGATTGCGCGGCCTGCCCGCCAGCCGTTATAGCCGGCGCCCAGTCCCAGCAACACGAAGAGAACGGCACACCACGCGAAGCTTCCGGTCAGCCCCCGGATCGTGCCGACGACGAGCGGGCCGATGGCCGCAAGCAGATAGCCGATGCATTGCGCCATGCCCGAAAGATGGGCGGCGACATGGGAATCCCGCGAGCGCAGCACGATTGCCATCATCGCAACCGCAATCAGCCCGCCCTGGCCGATACCCTGCAGCACGGCCCAGACCCACACGCTCCAGAGCGGCGCAAACAGGAGACCGAGCAGGGCGATGACCGCAAAGGCGCAAAGCGTGACGTTGATGATGCGCTGATCCTTGCCGCGCACCGCGATATGCGGGACAACGAGGCACGCGGCGGACTGCACCATCACCGAAAGCGAAACGATGCCGCCGGCGGTGACGCCATCAAGGCCGCGTTCACGCAGGATCGGTACCAGCCAGCCGAAGACGCAATAGGCCAGCGCCGACTGGAGACCCATGAACAGGGTGACGTTCCAGGCAAGCCTGTCGCGCCAAAGCCCCTCGACGCGCTTGCCGCTTTGCTTCACAGCGCCCTTCCGGCCGATGACCTGGGGCAGCCAGATAAGGCCGACGACGAGGGCGGGAATAGCCCAGACGGCGAGTGCCGCCTGCGGCGAGCCGCCCAGCAGGCTTTCGATCGGCAGTGTCAGCCCGGCGGCACCGGCAGCACCGGCGCAAAGCGCCATCGTATAGCCACCTGTCATCAACGCGGCGCGATCCGCAAAATCGCGCTTGACCAGGCCCGGCAGCAGGACATTGCCGATGGCGATGCAGCCGCCGGCAACGGCTGTGCCGATGAACAGCAGGGGTACCGAGGAAATGCCGCGAAGCGCCGTGCCCAGCGCCAGAAGGAAAATCACGCCGAGCAGCGTGCGCTCCGGCCCGAAACGCTGGGCAAGTCTGGGTGCGAGGGGCGAGAAGGCACCGAGGCAGATGACCGGAAGCGTCGTCAGCAGACTGGTGCCGAAGGCGGAGAGATCGAATTCAGCGCGGATTTCCGGCAGCAGGGCTGAAGCGCTCGAAAAGAGCGGTCGCAGGTTGAAGGCGATCAGCACAAGGCTGAGCCCCAAAAACACGCGGGCGGCGGTACTCTTCGGTGTGTCGGCCGGTGTTGCTGGTTGCAGTTCCGTTTCGGCTTCGATTGCGTCTTCGATGGTTTCAAGGGCAGTTCGGGAGGGGAGGGCACTCATGAGGCAAGCATTCTGTTCAGGGCTGAAAGGACAGGCGCCATGAAGCCGCGCACGGCGGCATCGGCTTTTTCGGGATTGCCGGTTTCGATGGCGTCGATGATGGCGGCATGCGCCTGCATATCGGGCTCGGGAATATCCTCGCCCAGCGTCGCCTCGATGGTCTCGGTGATCGAGGACGAAAAGAAATCGTAGATCTCGATCATCGCGCTGTTACCGGAGGCGGCGATGACGGCCTTGTGGAAGGCGAGATCGCGGGCGACGAAGGCTTTCGCGTCGCCTCCCTCGTAATTTCCGCGCGCGGCAAGCAAGGCACGCAGGCCGGCAATGGTTTCCGGCGTCTGGCGGCGGCAGGCGAGGCGGGCTGCTTCCACATCGAGAGCGCAGCGGGCCTCGAACTGGTCGAGCAGGCTGGCGCGGCGCGCCATCAGGAGGGGACGTTTCGTGTCCGTGGTCGACAGAACATAGGTGCCGGAGCCCTGCCGCGTTTCGAGATAACCTTGCGAAACGAGCACGCGCACGGCCTCGCGGATCGTGCCGCGGCTGACGGAGAGCATGGCGCTCAAGCCGGCTTCATTCGGCAGCTTTTCCCCGACAGCCCAACGCTTTGCGATGAGTTCCTGCCGGATGGCCTCGACGGCGGTGTCCGCGAGATTCGTGCGCTCCAGTGCCCGCATCGTTATACTCATAAAGTCATCTGATGACTTTATGAGTATAACGATTGTGCCGTGGCGTCAAACACGAAATTCAGGGGAGGTCGAAGCTGTCGCTTTCGCCGGCCACCAGTTCCATCGGCCAGAGGAAGCGTTCGCTGCGATGCGGGTAGAGGTTTGCGTAGGCCGGTATCGTGGCAAGCAGGGATTCCGCCAATGAAATGCCGAGATCACGCAGTGACAGGCTGAAGCAGGTGAGGCTGGGGGACAGGAACTGCGAGTGCGGGCTTTTGCGGCCGATCACAGCGATGTCCTTGCCCGGCCTGAGGCCGGCTTCCTCAAGACCGCGATAAAAGCCGATGGTGATCGATTCGTTGACAAGCAGGATTGCCGTCGGGCGCTCTTCGCAGGCGAGTAACTCGCGGGCGATCTGGTAGCCCCCCGCCTGGTTCGGTGTCGAGCGGAAGATGTGGCTTTCATCCAGCGTCAATCCATGACGGGCGAGCGCCTCGCGGCAGCGATCGACGAAGACATAGCCGAGGTTCATGTCATCATGCGGGCGCGTGACGGCGATGTGCCGGTGCCCATGGGCCACGAGGCGATCGACAGCGGTCTCCGCCATGCCCTCGAAGTCCAGATCGATCCAGGGCTGGCCGACATCCGACAGGCTTCGCCCAAGCGTGATGAAGGGGATCTTGTGTTTCGCCAGCAGTTCGAAGCGCTCGTCATGGCGCCGGGTTGCCGACAGGATGATGCCATCGGCGAAACCGCGCGCCACCACACGCTTCAGATAGGCGAGGGGGTCTTCTTCCGAGGAGCAGAGCAGCACCATCAGGTCGAGCTTGTGGCGGGCAAACACCGTCTGGACGCCATCAAAGACGCTCATGAAGAAGGTATCGCCCTGGCCGGTAATCTCCGTACCCGTCTGCATCATGAAGGCGATGACGCCGGTCGAGCCCTTGCGCAGCGACCGGCCGGACTGGTTGGCGACATAGCCGAGCGATTCAGCCGCCTCCAGAACCCGCTTTCGCGTCTCTTCATTGACGTCGGGCTTGCCGTTCAAGGCGCGGGAAACGGTTCCGATCGAGATGTCGAGGTGCTCCGCAAGTCGGCGAATTCCCTTCATTTTTCCCGTTTCCTCCACGGCCATATCGGCGGCCTCCTTCAACCCTATTGACATAAAAGCGCTTTGCCGCATAGTATCGTAAACGTTTACGGAAGCCAGTCGAGGAGTTTCTGGCTACCGTCCGCAGGAGGAAATCAGTGACATACAAGGCCGTTTTGTGCGGGTGCGGAGCTATGGCCAAAGGTTGGCTTAAAGCTCTTGCGGAAACACCCAGCCTGAAGGAAGCCATCAAAGTCGTGGGGCTGGTCGATCTCGATCGCGCGACTGCTGAGGTACGTGCAGCAGAGTTTGGTTTGGTCGATGCGGTGATCGGCACCGATCTTGCCGCCGTGCTTGCCGAGACGAAAGCTGATCTTCTGTTCGACATCGTCGTTCCCGCCGCCCGCCGCAAGGTTGTGGCGATCGGTCTTGCCCATGGTTGCCATGTGCTGAGCGAAAAGCCGATGGCGGCGTCCCTCGAGGAAGCCCGCGAGCTTCGTACGCTTGCCGAGCAGTCCGGCCGCCTTCACGCCGTCGTCCAGAACCGCCGCTTCATTGCCGGCGTGCGCCGCATCCGCCGCCTGATCGAAGCGGGTACGCTGGGCGAGTTGACCGGCCTGCACTGCGATTTCTTCCTGGGGCCGCATTTCGGCGGCTTTCGCGAAGAGATGGACAATGTGCTGCTGCTCGACATGGCGATCCATACGTTTGACGCCGCCCGTTTCATGTCGGGCAAGGATCCGCAGGCGGTCTATTGCCATGAAAGCAATCCGGCCGGCTCCTGGTATCGCCATGGTGCCTCCGCCAACGCCATTTTCGAGTTTTCCGATGGCGTGGTCTTCACCTATCGCGGCTCCTGGTGCGCGGAGGGCGCGCCGACCAGCTGGGAAAGCGCATGGCGCGTCACCGGCACCAAGGGTTCCTTGATCTGGGACGGCGCCGATTGTTTCGAGGCCAATGTGGTGTCGGGCGAGGGCGGTTTCTTCCGCCCGACCGAGCCCGCCGATGTGCCCGAGCCCGCAAGCGAGGCCGATATCCACGGTCATGCCAGCGTCATCGAAAGTTTCATTTCCGCGATCCGCGCCGGCACCAAGCCGGAGACGGACGGCAGCGACAACATCAAGAGCCTTGCCATGGTTTTCGGCGCAATCGACAGCGCCCGCGACCGCAAGCGCGTCACCATAGCAGCATGAGGAATTTTTGAATGAGCAACCCGGCAAAATCCATCCGCATCGGCACCATGGTCAGCGGTAACAAGGGCGATGCGGCAAACCGCATCGGCCAGATCGCCGACTTGGGCTTCGAAAGCTTCGAGCCTTTCTTCTGGCAGACGACCAACGGCCAGAATCTCGCCGATCTCGGCAAGCGCTGCGTCGAGGCGATCGGCGATCGCGACATCACCATTTCCACGATCGGCATGTTCGGCAATCCGCTGGAAACCACCGATATCGATCTCCAGACCCTGCAGGGCTGGAAGGATTGCATCGACAACGCCCATCATTTCGGTGCGACCTGCATTGCCGGCTTTACCGGCCGCGTTCGCGGCAAGCCGCTGACCGACAGCCTGCCGCGCTACAAGGAAATCTGGAGCGAGCTTGCCAAGCGCGCCGCCGACAAGGGCGTAAAGATCGCCTTTGAAAACTGCGCCATGGACGGCAACTGGCAGACCGGTGACTGGAACATCGCCCACAATCCGGATGCCTGGGAGCTGATCTTCAACGAAACGCCGGACGATCACATCGGGCTCGAATGGGAGCCGTGCCATCAGATGGTCTATCTGATCGAGCCGATCCCGCAGATCCGCAAATGGGCCTCGAAGATTTTCCACGTTCACGGCAAGGATGCGACGATCCGTTGGGATGTCATCCGCGAGCATGGCATCTTCGGCAAGGAAAAATTCGTCTTCATGCGCACGCCCGGCTTCGGCGATACCAACTGGACGGATGTGATTTCCGAGCTCCGGCTTGCCGGCTGGTCCGGTTCCATCGATATCGAGGGCTGGCATGATCCGGTCTATCGCGATGCCCTGGAAATGACGGGCCAGGTGCATGGTCTCAACTACCTGAAAGCATGCCGGGGCGGCGATTTCGTTGTCGATCCGGTCTGAAACGTGCATACCGGCCGGCATGGAGGATGTCGGCCGGAAACGGATCACCAAAGGAGGAGAATATGGGTATCCGCAAATTTGCAGTTCTGGGCGCCATGGCGCTTGCCACCGTTTCCCTGTTCGGCATTTCCGCCAAGGCGGAGGACGTGACGATCAGCGTCTGGTCGCTTGACCGCGACATCCAGCCGGCGCCGAACCTGATCGCCGACTTCAACAAGCTGAACACCGGCATCAAGGTCGAATATCGCCAGATCCAGTTCGATGACGTGGTGAGCGAGGCGATGCGCGCCTATTCCACCGGTCAGGCACCGGACATCATCGCCATCGACAACCCTGAACATGCCCTGTTTGCGTCGCGCGGCGCCTTCCTCGATCTGACCGACATGATTTCCAAGTCGGCGGTCATCAAGACGGCCAACTATTTCCCCGGCCCGCTCGCCTCGACCGTCTGGGACGGCAAGAACTACGGTGTGCCGAAAGCGACCAACACCATCGCGCTCTACTACAACAAGGATATGTTCAAGGCGAAGGGCCTCGATCCGGATAAGCCGCCGCAGACCTGGGCCGAGCTGCTCGATGCAGCCCGCAAGCTCACCGACCCGGCAGCCAATGTCTACGGTCTCGCCTTCTCGGCAAAGGGCAACGAGGAAGGCACCTTCCAGTTCCTGCCCTGGGTGCAGATGGCGGGTGGCAGCTACGAAAACATCAATTCCGAAGGTGCGGTGAAGGCGCTCGACACCTGGAAGACGATCATCGACGAAAAGCTTGCCTCCCCGGATTCGCTGACCCGTGGCCAGTGGGATTCGACCGGCACCTTCAACTCCGGCAATGCCGCCATGGCGATCTCCGGTCCGTGGGAACTCGACCGAATGGTCACCGAGGCCAAGTTCGACTGGGCCGTGACCCTGCTGCCGGTGCCGGAAGAGGGCGCCGAGCGTTCGTCCGCCATGGGTGACTTCAACTGGGCGATCTTCGCCAACACTCAGCATCCGGCGGAAGCCTTCAAGGTTCTCGAATACTTCGCCTCGCAGGATGACCGCATGTTCAAGGATTTCGGCCAGCTGCCGGCCCGTTCCGACATTGCCATTCCTGAGACCGGACAGCCGCTCAAGGATGCCGCCCTCAAGGTGTTTATCGAACAGCTGAAATACGCCAAGCCCCGTGGCCCGCACCCGGAATGGCCGAAGATCTCCAAGGCGATCCAGGACGCCATCCAAGCCGCACTGACCGGCCAGATGAGCTCGAAGGACGCGCTCGATCAGGCCGCCGAGAAGATCAAGGCTGTGCTTGGCTGATCAACCGGACGGGGGCATTGATTTGCTCCGTCGTCCCCTCTCCCCGCAAGCGGGGAGAGGGCTAGGGTGAGGGGCAAATCTTTCCATGAAAGCCCCTCATCCGGCCTGTCGGCCACCTTCTCCCCGCGGGCGGGGAGAAGGGATATGCCGCACCTTTCGTTACACTCTCCCCTTTGAAGGGGAGGGCCAGACTCCGGCACACACAGTTCCTCCCGGCGGGCTTGTCTCGCGCGAATGCGAGGCAGCCCCAGGGGGAGGCAGAGGAGCCCATGAAACGCATTTTTTCCAGTCTCATCGACGGCAAGGGGTTCGACATCGCCCTCGTGGCCTTGCCGCTCGCCTTCTTGCTGACACTGTCAGGCCTGCCGCTCCTCTACAATGTGCTGATGAGCTTTCAGGAAGTCGATATGTTCAGCCTCGGCACCTTCTGGCGTCCCTTCGTCGGCTTCAAGAATTATGTCGATCTCTTCTCCCAGCCCGAGACATGGCCGATCCTTGCCAATACCGGCATCTTCGTCACCGCCTCGATTGCCGGCCAATTCCTGATCGGCTTTGGTCTCGCCTTGTTCTTCTGGACGAGTTTTCCCGGCGCGTCCTGGCTGCGCGGGTTGTTCCTCGTCTCCTGGGTCATGCCCGGCCTCGTTGTCGGCGCGATCTGGAACTGGATTCTCTCCGGTGACTTCGGCGTGCTCAATTTCTTTCTGCGCGAGACCGGCATCATCGCCGGCAACATCTTCTGGCGCTCCGACCCGAACTATTCGCTCTGGGCCGTGATCCTCGCCAATATCTGGCTAGGCACCTCCTTCAACATGATCCTCTTGTCGGTCGGCCTGTCCTCGATCCCCGGCGATCTCTACGAGGCGGCCGAGCTCGATGGCGCCAATGCCTGGCAGCGCTTCTGGACGATCACGCTGCCGATGATGCGCTCCTCGATCGGCGCGATCATCTCGCTCGGCCTGATCTTCACGTTGCAGCAGTTCGATCTTTTCGCATCGATCACATCCGGCGGGCCGAACAACGCGTCCAACGTCACCCAATACTGGGCCTGGGACCTTTCCTTCCGCCAGTATGATTTTGCCAAGGGCGCGACCATCTCCGTCATCATGATCGTCTTCGTAATGTTCGCCTCGGTCGTCTATGTCCGCTCCACGCGTCATGAGGTGAGAGGATGAGCCGCGTTACCCACGAAAGACTGATGCTCGTCGTCGCCCTGGGCTTGGCCGCGATCTATCTGTTTCCCCTCTACTGGATGTACATCACGACAATCAAATCCGGTTCGGAGATGTTCGCGACGCCACCGACCTTCTGGCCGGGCGATCCGCAATGGGGCATATTCGGTGAGGTCTGGGAAAGCCGGAACATGGGCCGGTATATCTGGAACTCGCTGATTATCGCCTCGGGCTCCGTCATCGTCATCTCGGTTCTCGGCGTCGGCTGTGCCTATGTGCTGGCGCGGTATCGCAATGCCTGGGTCGATGTCGGCTTGTTCCTGATCCTGATGCTGCAGGTTCTGCCGGCCTCGCTGATGATCACGCCGATCTTCGTCGGCTTCTCGCAGATCGGCCTGCTCAGCTCTCCGCGTTTTGCCGTTATCCTCGCGATATCAGCGAAAAGCATGCCGTTCTTCGTCGTCCTCGTCCGCGCCACCTTCATGAGCGTGCCGCAGGAACTGGAAGAAGCGGCCCTCGTCGATGGTAATTCCCGCGTCGGCGCCTTCTTCAACATCGTGCTGCCCTTGGCGCGCAACGGCATCCTCGTTGCGGCCATCCTCATCTTCATGCAGGCCTTCGGCGAATTCGTCTATTCGAAGTCGATCATCCAGGCCGTGGAATTGCAGCCCGCCAGCGTCGGTCTCAATTCCTTCATGGGGCCGAACACCAATGAATGGAACAAGATCATGGCCTACGCGACCATGTATGTGACCCCCATCCTCGCCATCTTCGTGCTCCTGCAACGGCGCATCGTCTCAGGTCTTACCTCGGGAGCTCTCAAATGACCGCCCAGATCGAACTTACCGGTGTCAACAAGCACTACGGCGCCTATCACGCGCTGCGCGATATCAACCTCTCGATCCGCAAGGGCAGCTTTACAGCACTTGTCGGCCCGTCCGGTTGTGGCAAGTCCACGCTGCTGCGGTCGCTGGCAGGGCTTGAGAGCATCTCGACCGGCGAACTGAAGATTGCCGGCGACCTGATGAACAACGTGCCGCCGCGCAAGCGTGACGTCGCCATGGTCTTCCAGTCCTATGCGCTTTATCCGCATATGACGGTCGAGGAAAACCTGACCTATAGCCTGCGCATTCGCGGCACGCCGAAGGCGGAAGCGAAGAAGGCGGCGGCGGAAGTTGCGGCGACAACCGGGCTTTCGCATCTGCTCGGTCGTTATCCGCGAGAGCTTTCAGGCGGCCAGCGCCAGCGCGTGGCGATGAGCCGCGCCATCATCCGCCATCCGAAAGCCTTCCTCTTCGATGAGCCGCTATCCAATCTCGATGCGGCCTTGCGCGTCCATATGCGCAAGGAAATCCGGGCTCTGCACGATCGCCTCGGTGCAACCTCCGTCTATGTCACGCATGACCAGATCGAGGCGATGACCATGGCCGATCACGTCGTCGTCATGCGTGCCGGCGTGATCGAGCAGCAGGGACGACCGCTCGATCTCTATGACAAGCCGGTCAACAGGTTCGTCGCAGGCTTCATCGGCTCGCCGGCCATGAATTTCATTCCCGCTGTCGTCGGGGAAGATGGGCGTTCCGCGATCCTCGATCTGGGTGAAAAGCAACGCATCGCCATTCCGACCGAAGTTCAGCCCGGCCGGAATCTCACCGTTGGCATTCGTCCCGAGCATATGACGGTGGTTTCCGGCGAAGAAGGCATGCTGCGCCTGCCCGTTTCCGTCGTCGAGTCTACAGGCTCTTCGACCTACATCACGACCGCAACGACACCGGAACTGGCCATCGTGGAAAACGGTCGCTCCGGCGTGGCCGCAGGCGATCGGATCGGCCTCGCTTTTCCGACAAATGCCGCTCAACTGTTCGATGCGGAAACGGAGATGCGAATCTGACGGCGAGCCTGTCAATCCGTGTTCACTATTGACGGGTGATATCCTTTTGCCCGTTTACGGCGAAGTATGCGCAGAAAAAGCGCCAGCGCATCCTTCTCGTCGGCAAAGAGATGGATGCGCTCGCGACCGAGTGTGCCGATACGTCCCCAGCGCCGAACCAGCGCGACGCCGAAAAGTGAGACTTCGATCGACATGGCGTAGAAACGCGCCATGTTCGCCGCCTTGTCGATCCGCCTGATATTGACTTGAAAACCGCCCATATCGCGAGAATCGCGCGATTGGCGGCGGGCGTCCAATGAGTTGTTTGAATCGATCAGTGCTCATCGATTCAAGATTGTGATGGCAGGAGCCCGGCAGATGGAGGGCGTCGCGGCTTATCCCGCGTAGTCGCTGTCCGATACCTTCTCAAGCCACGTCACGGCCGTTCCGTTCTCCATCTCGGCAATGGCGATGTGGCTCATGGCGCAATCGGGTGCAGCGCCATGCCAGTGTTTTTCGCCCGGTTCGAACCAGACGGTATCGCCGGGACGGATTTCTTCGATTGCTCCGCCTTCCCGTTGCGCGCGGCCGAGGCCGGAGATGACAAGCAGGGTCTGGCCTCGCGGGTGGGTGTGCCAGGCGGTGCGCGCGCCGGGTTCGAAGGTGACGGTGACGCCGCTCAGATTGCCGCTGCCATTGAAGGGCGCATCGATGCGAACCGTTCCTGTAAAATAATCTTCTGGTCCCTTGGCCGAAGGTTTGTAGCCTGCGCGTTTGATCTGCATGGTCTTGCTCCTTGTCTTGAATGGCAAATCGGTACTGTCCATTCGAGGTCGAGTCTACGATCCCGATATTTCCTGCGCCAGTCGGGATAGGCCGCATGGGGTCATATCCGGAGTTTCATAAGTACGTCGCGGCGCGCCCCTCGCCGCCATTCGAGATTCCGGCAAAAGGCTCTTTGCGCTGCAACAAAGCCTGCGACATCAGGCCATCGGCATGCTATGGGCGCAGCCAAAAGCTTTCCCATACGGTCCGGACACCATGATACGCCTTGAAAATATCAGCAAGCAGAACAGCCATCGCCTTCTCTTCGTGGAAGCCTCGGCCGCCCTCAACCGGGGCGAAAAGATCGGTCTTGTCGGACCGAATGGTGCCGGCAAGACGACGCTGTTCCGCATGATTACCGGACAGGAAATCCCCGATGAAGGTCAGGTCTCCGTCGATAAGGGCGTGACCATCGGCTATTTCGATCAGGATGTCGGCGAGATGCAGGGCCAGAGCGCGGTTGCGGCCGTCATGGAAGGCGCCGGCCCCGTCAGTGAGGTCGCAGCCGAACTGCGCGAGCTTGAGGCCGCCATGGTCGACCCCGACCGCATGGACGAGATGGATGCGATCATCGAACGCTACGGCGAAGTGCAGGCGCGCTACGAGGAGCTTGATGGCTACGCGCTCGACGGCCGTGCCCGCGAAGTGCTCGATGGCCTGAGCTTCAGCCAGGAAATGATGGATGGCGATGTCGGCAAGCTTTCCGGCGGCTGGAAGATGCGTGTGGCACTGGCCCGCATCCTGCTGATGCGCCCGGACGTGATGCTGCTTGACGAACCGAGCAACCACCTCGACATCGAAAGCCTGATCTGGCTGGAAGAATTTCTGAAGGGGTATGACGGCGCTCTTCTGATGACCTCCCACGACCGGGAGTTCATGAACCGCATCGTCACCAAGATCATCGAAATCGATGCCGGCTCGCTCACGACCTTTGCCGGCGACTATGCGTTCTATGAGCAGCAGCGCGCCCAGAATGAAAAGCAGCAGCAGGCGCAGTTCGAGCGCCAGCAGGCGATGCTTGCCAAGGAAATCAAGTTCATCGAACGTTTCAAGGCGCGCGCGTCCCATGCCTCGCAGGTGCAGAGCCGGGTGAAGAAGCTGGAGAAGATCGACCGCGTCGAGCCGCCGAAACGTCGCCAGACGGTCGCCTTCGAATTCCGTCCGGCGCCGCGTTCCGGTGAAGACGTGGTGTCATTGAAGAACGTGCACAAGAAGTACGGCAGCCGGGTGATCTATGAAGGTTTCGACTTCATGATCCGTCGCCGCGAGCGCTGGTGCCTCATGGGTGTCAACGGCGCGGGCAAGTCGACGCTTTTGAAGCTGGTCGCGGGCGCGGCGGAACCGGATGTGGGGACTGTAAACGTCGGGGCAAGCGTCAAGATGGGCTATTTCGCCCAGCACGCCATGGACCTGCTCGACGGCGAGCGCACGGTGTTCCAGTCACTGGAAGATGCGTTTCCGCAGGCGGGGCAGGGGCCGCTCAGGGCCCTTGCCGGCTGCTTCGGCTTCTCCGGCGATGATGTCGAGAAGCGGTGCCGGGTATTGTCCGGTGGCGAGAAGGCGCGTCTCGTCATGGCGATCATGCTGTTCGATCCGCCGAACCTGCTGGTGCTCGACGAGCCGACCAACCACCTCGATCTCGACACCAAGGAAATGCTGATCAAGGCGCTTTCCGATTTCGAAGGCACCATGCTGTTCGTTTCCCACGACCGGCATTTTCTGGCCGAGCTTTCCAACCGCGTTCTGGAACTGACGCCGGAAGGCATCCATCAGTATGGCGGTGGTTATACGGAGTATGTGGCCCGCACAGGCCACGAGGCGCCGGGCCTGCGCAGCTAAAAAGAATAAAATGCCGGGCAGGTTGATGTTCCCGCCCGGCACTGGTTGTTTGATCAGGGAATACGCTCGACCATCTGCGTTGCCTCGTCCAAAGCCTTGGCGATAGCGTTTGCAGTTTCCTCGTCGATCGGGCCGCGCTTGAAGCGCATCCGCATTGCCATTTTGAGATTCTCCATGGCCCGCATGACCTGTGGCGGAACATTCCTGCGCCCGCCATGGCCACCTTCGCGCCCACGCGTGATGAGCTCGTCGATCGCCGTGCGGTTCGCCGTGAGGAATGCCCCGCCTTCCTGCGTGATCCGATAGCGCTTCCGTCCACCGGCCTCCGGCTCGATCACGGCGTAACCCATGTCATCCAGCCAGGCGAGCGTGGGGTAGATGACGCCGGGGCTCGGCGTATAGCTGCCGCCAAAACGTTCCTCGATCGATTTGATCAGCTCGTAGCCATGGCTCGGTGCGTCCGCGATCAAGGCCAGGATCAGAAGCCTCAATTCGCCGTAGTCGAACAGCCGGCCGCCCCGGCCATGCTTGTGGTGCCCGCCGTCCCCGGGGTGGCGGCCGCGATGATGTCTGCCCGGCATGTCGTCAGGCGGTGAGAAGTGTCGGCCAAAGCCGAGGATGTGTCTGTGTTTCATGGTTTCGATATAGATCGCGATATATCGAAAATCAAGATATATCGAGAATTATCTCGATGCGAGGGAATTGCGATTCCGGTTTGATGTTGAAATGGCGTCAATTGCGACATTGATGTCGCATGGCCGCCATCTGTCGGGAAGGAATTTTGATCATCTGGACCCGGCGCGTTCAGCTGTAGTGAACGGTACTGCTTTGTGCGGGAGGCGATATGGTGGCTGAGGTTCGGACAAAAGAAACGTCTTCTCAGGCGGGCGTTGCCAAGTCGCTCAGGGTCGGCTTTGTTCTGTCGAAAAACTTCACGCTTTCGGCTTTCGCGCTGTTTGTCGATACACTGCGTCTCGCCAGCGATTTCGAGGATCGGTCCCGCCGCGTGCACTGCGACTGGGATGTGTTGAACGGCTCGCGCAATTTCGTCATGTCGAGTTGTGGCGTGCAGGTTGCCCCAACGGCGCCTTTCGCCGACCCGGCGAGCTATGACTATATCGCTGTTGTCGGCGGGTTGCTGAGTGTCGATGAGCCGCTGGATTCAGCTTCGCTTGCCTATCTGCGCAAGGCCGATGCGGCAGGGGTCGGTTTGATCGGGCTTTGCACCGGCAGTTTCGTTTTGGCGCAGGCCGGTCTCCTGAAGGATCATTGCGCCTGCGTCAGCTGGCTGCACCACCGCGAGTTCAGGGCGCGGTTTCCCGGCCAGCCGGCGACCTCGGCGCAGATTTTCCATTTCGATGGCAAGCGGGCGACCTGCGCCGGCGGCAGCGCGGTTGCCGATCTCGCGGCGACGCTCGTGCGCCACCACATCGGCGAACATGCGGAGCGCAATGCGCTGGAAATCCTGCAGATATCCCATCGCCGGGATGGCACTGACATTCAGGCCCGCTCGCCGCTCGGGCTTGAGGCCAGCGATCGACGTGTGCATCTGGCTTTGATGCTGATGGAGCAGCATGTCGAGGACCTGCTGCCGATCGAAAGCATCGCTTCGCTGGTGTCGCTATCGCGGCGCCAGATGGAGCGGCTGTTCCGCGACAGCATGCAGATGTCGCCGAGCGAGGCTTATACCAAGATCAGGATGGATGCGGCGATGCGCATGGTCGTCGCCCAGCCGACCCGGCCGCTGATCGATATCGCGCTTGCCGTCGGCTTCGAGGGCATGTCGCACTTCACCAAGCGGTTTCGCCAGAGTTTCGGTCAAACGCCCTCCCAGGCGCGCCGGCAGGGTGATCGCAAGAAGTAGTCGGCACTGCGGACACGCAAACGCGCCGTATCCAGCTGGGCTTGCCTACTTGTGTTGCGCAACGAAAACACCGTTCCAGTTGTCCGGTATGCCGTCGGTCTCGAGCGCTGAGAGGCGCTTTGCGTAGACAGCGTGAAGCGGTTTCAGACTCTCCTCTCCTATCCCCATAGCCTGTTCGAGTGCTGTGCGCGCCCGGTCGAGGTCTCCGGCACGATAGGCGCTGAGGAACCGGGTCTGGGCCGC
>JAVBSF010000193.1:0-3257 GCA_031556925.1 Pararhizobium sp. | reverse complement strand
TCGGCCCGTTCGACCAGCCCGAAGCTGACGCCGCTGCCGGAGGCCGTGGTCGATGTCGAAGACCTGATCTTCACCCCGGATCCGGAAGAACTCACACGGCCGATCGTGCGCCGCCCGAGCGCGCAGCCTCGCCCCTCGACTGATATTCTCGCCGAGCTGTCGCGCCCGAGACCGGAGCCGGTCGTTGCCAGCGAACCGCGCGTGCCCGCGTCGGAAGTGTCGGCGGAAGAGCGCGATGCCATTATGGATGGCCTGCTTGCGGAAATTCTCGAAAATCCGGAAGCCGCCTTTCGGGCTGATGCCGAGTTGTTTCAGGATTTCCTCGTCCGCTGCCGCATTCGCCGCGTCCCCGGCGCTCCCTTGTCGCTGAGTGCTTTCCGCCGCAAGATGGCGGTCGCCCGTTCCGGCGTCGATGCCGAGACCGCAGCAACGGAAGGCTGGGCATCTGCATTGGGACTGGCGCGAAACGTCACGGACGATCTGCAGGGCGTCTTCCTGCTGGTGGCGCAATCGGCGCTGCGCGGGCTGCCATGCCCGTCTGACCCGATGATTGCTCGCGCCTATGGCACGCACTCTGCTCGCCGCGCCCGCCGGCTGCTCGGCTACTTCGAGGAGCAGGGCCTGATCGTCGTGCACAGCGATTTCTCGGGCAAGCGTATCGTCGCCTTCCCGGACCTGCAGGCCGAGACCGCGCCGGGCGATCCGAACGCCACCGAGCCGGACGTGCGTTCTGCGGCTGAATAGCCACGGAAATCGGCCTTCCGGTCGTTGACAAATTCGCAAAACCTACATAAAGACCGCCTCAACGCCGGGCCGAAATGCCCGGTGTTTTATTTGACATGTCCCGTGGATTCTCCGTTAGCGTAATGTGAGAAGCCTGTCAGAGCCCGAAAACGGGGTTCAGAGGAGGGCGTGTTTCCTTCATCCGGTTTGGAAACAGACCGGTGCAACGTTCTGAAAGGAAATGCGATGAGCAAGCGCGAATCGTCCAAGTACAAAATTGACCGCCGTATGGGCGAAAACATCTGGGGCCGTCCGAAGTCCCCGGTAAACCGCCGCGAATACGGCCCGGGCCAGCACGGCCAGCGTCGCAAGTCCAAGCTTTCGGACTTCGGTGTGCAGCTGCGCGCCAAGCAGAAGCTGAAGGGCTACTACGGCGACATCCGCGAGAAGCAGTTCCGCGCGATCTACGACGAAGCCAACCGCCGCAAGGGCGACACCGGTGAAAACCTGATCGGTCTGCTCGAATCGCGCCTCGACGCAATCGTCTACCGCGCCAAGTTCGTTCCGACGGTCTTCGCTGCCCGTCAGTTCGTCAACCACGGCCACGTCAAGGTCAACGGTGTGCGCGTCAACATCGGTTCGTACCGCTGCAAGGCTGGCGACGTTATCGAAGTTCGCGAAAAGTCCAAGCAGCTCGTAACGGTTCTCGAAGCCGTTGCTCTGGCTGAGCGCGACGTTCCGGACTACATCGAAGTCGATCACAACAAGATGGTTGCGACCTACGCCCGCGTTCCGGCCCTGTCGGACGTACCGTACCCGGTCATCATGGAACCGAACCTGGTCGTCGAATTCTATTCGCGTTAATCCGGGCTTTCAGTCTTGTGAAATTGGAAAAAGCCGCTCAGAAATGGGCGGCTTTTTCTTTGTCGATTTTCTTTGAATGCGCCTTCCGGAGATTTCATGTCCGATCCGACGCCGCTCGATCTGCAAGCCATCCTCGACGACATCTATCGGGAACTGACGCCTCGGCTGGGCGAGGGCAAGGTGGCCGACTACATTCCGCAGCTTGCGCGCGTCGATCCCAAACGGTTCGGCATGGCTGTAGTGACGGTCGATGGCGCTGTCCACATGGTCGGCGATGCCGACGTGCCCTTTTCCATCCAGAGCATCTCCAAGGTGTTCACGCTGACGCTGGCGCTCGGCAAGCACGGCGAAAACATCTGGAAACGGGTCGGGCGCGAACCTTCAGGCTCGGCTTTCAATTCGATCGTGCAGCTCGAGCATGAGCATGGCATTCCGCGCAATCCCTTCATCAATGCCGGCGCGATCGCGATCACCGATCTGGTGCTGGCCGGCCATACGCCGAAGGAGGCGATCGGCGAGATCGTCCGCTTCATGCGCTATCTGGCGGATGAGGACGATATCCTGATCGACAACGAGGTCGCCCGCTCCGAGGCGGCGACGGGATACCGCAACTTCGCGCTCGCCAATTTCATGCGCTCTTTCGGTAAGCTCGATCATCCGGTCGAGCATGTGCTTGGCGTCTATTTCCATCAATGTGCGCTGGCCATGAGTTGCCGGCAGCTGGCGAAGGCCGGCCTGTTCCTCGCCGCATCCGGCAAGAATCCGCTGAGCGGTCATTCCGTTGTCTCGCGCCAAAGGGCGCGGCGCATCAATGCGCTGATGCTGACCTGCGGGCATTATGATGGTTCGGGCGAATTCGCCTACAAGGTTGGTCTGCCCGGCAAGAGCGGCGTCGGCGGCGGTATTCTGGTGGCGGCGCCGGGAAAGGCTGCGGTCGCGGTCTGGTCTCCGGGGCTCAATCACAACGGCAACTCGCTGCTCGGCTCCCTGGCGCTGGAGATGCTGGCCAATCGCACCGGCTGGTCGGTCTTCGGCGCATAGGGTGCGGGCCGATTTGACCGGGATCAGCCTTTTTCCTTGATCTTGCCGCTGTCACAGGGCAAGGGCAGGGGCATGCTAGTTTACGCCCTCTCAAGGGCATTGTCCGGAAGACGATCATGGACCTTTCCGAAACCATCCCGGCGCTCGACGCTGCGACCGAACCCCTGATTGAACCGGATGAAGACGGTTTTTCGCATCCGCTCTTTGCGAAGATGCCGTCGTCGGTTTCCTTCAACAAGCTGCGCAAGCGCCTGCTGCGGCAGGTTCGCCAGGCTATCGACGATTTCGGCATGCTGAACGGCCAGAAGCGCTGGCTCGTCGGCGTTTCCGGCGGCAAGGACAGCTACAGCCTGCTGGCGCTGCTGCTTGATCTGAAATGGCGCGGCCTTCTGCCGGTGGAGCTGATTGCCTGCAATCTCGATCAGGGCCAGCCGAATTTTCCAAAGCATATTCTCCCCGACTATCTCTCGTCCATCGGCGTTGATCATCGCATCGAGTATCGCGACACCTATTCGATCGTGAAGGAGAAAGTGCCGGCGGGTGGGACTTATTGTTCGCTCTGTTCGCGACTCAGGCGCGGCAACCTCTATCGTATCGCGAGGGAAGAAGGCTGCGATGCGCTTGTGCTT
>JAVBSF010000060.1:0-8655 GCA_031556925.1 Pararhizobium sp. | reverse complement strand
GTGCCGGCGGCGCTGAAGAACGCATCCTCCAAGGATGAAGTCTATGCGCTCCCCTACGACCTTCACGCGCTGCTGCTGCACGTCAACATGGACCTGATGAAGCAGGCGGGTCTCGTCAATGCAGACGGTTCGCTGATCCTGCCGAAGTCGCCGGAAGAGCTGCTCGCCCAGGGCAAGCAGTTCAAGGAAAAGACCGGCAAATATTACATCGGTTCGGAAGCCCAGAGTTCGGAAGGCATGATGGTCCGCGTCTTCGATACCTTCCAGTGGCAGCAGGGCGTCGACGTCATCTCCGCCGATGGCAAGACCGCCAGCATCAACACGCCGGAAGGCCTGAATGCCGCGCAGCTCGTCTCGTCGATCTTCTCGGAAGGTCTCGCCAATGCGGCGCTTGATTATCCGGGTGCGGAACAGGCCTTCCTCAATGGCGAAACCGGCATCCTGATCAACGGCACCTGGGGCGTCGACAATTATGACACCCAGGCCAAGAGCGGTAAGGTGGCGCTGAAGGACTACCGCGTCGCCAACTTCCCGCAGGTCTATGCCAAACCGTCCGTCTGGGCCGACAGCCATATGTGGGTGATCCCGAAGGATGAAGGCCGCAGCGAAGAAAAGCAGCAGGCAGCCCTCGCCTTCCTCAAGTTCCTGAACGACAACAACTTCCAGTGGTCGCGCACCGGCCATCTGTCGGTTCGCCAGTCGGTCCTGAACTCCGATGAATTCAAGGCCCTGCCGCATCGCGCCGAGTTTGCCGATACGGCCAACAACGCGACCGCACTGCCGCAGATCCAGAACCAGCGCGCCGTCTACAACGCGATGATCACCGACTTCAACGCCATGTGGCTGACCGGCACGGAGCCGCAGGCCGCCCTTGAAGCCATGCAGTCGGGCGTCGAGCGCGTGCTGCGCCGGAACCGTTAAAGTTCCTCCCAGCCCCTTTCGAGGGGCTGGTCTCCCGCGGGATACGCGCTCACACGGCGCGTATCCCGGCTTCCCACGCCGAAATAGCTGATCTTTCCAAGGACAATCCCGATGAACGCGCATTCTCAGTCGCTCTCCGCAGCGAAGACGCCGCTCCGTGCCACGCTTTCCCTTGATGGACCATGGCAGTTCCGTCATGAAACCGACAGCGCATGGCGTCAGGCAAAGGTGCCGGCGCACTGGCAGGCCTGCTTCGAGGATCTCGCCGTCAGCTTCGGCTCGGCCACCTATCGCCGCGAGTTCAACGTACCCGCCGACTGGAACGGCCGGGAAATCGCCATCTGCTTTGGCGCGGTCAGCGATCTCGCCACCGTCTCGATCAACGGCACGGAGATCGGCCGCCATGAAGGCGGTTATCTCCCCTTCGAATTCGTCATTCCCGCCGCTCTCCTGAAGGCCGACAACACGGTCGAGGTCATTGCCTCCCTGCCGGATGCGCATCGCACCGATGAAGGCATCGATTTCGCCGAAATCCCCCATGGCAAGCAGAGCTGGTATGGCCCGCAGGGCGGCATTTGGCAGTCGGTTCGCCTTGAGGCGCGCAACCCGTCTCACATCTCGTCGCTCCGCCTCGACCCGATCTGGCCGGAAGGCCGGCTGGAGATCCGGGCAGGCTTTGCCAAGGCGACAACCGGCACGCTGAAGATCGAGGTTACAGGTCCGCAGGGCACATCCGTCTTTACCGGTGCGGTTCCGGTTTCCGGCGACGCACTCTCCCATTCTATCAAGCTGGATTCGGTGCAGCCGTGGTCGCCGGACAGCCCTGCCCTCTACAGCATCAAAACGACGCTTGTTGCCGATGGCATCGAGATCGACAGCCAGCAGGAAAGCTTTGGCTTCCGTCTCTTCGAAGCGAAGGACGGCTATCTGTGCCTGAACGGTTCCCCGGTCTATCTGCGCGCCGCGCTCGATCAGGATTATTACCCGGATGGTTTTGGCGCGCCGCCTTCGCTGGAACTGCTGGAAGACCAGTTGCGCAAGGCGAAAGCCATGGGCCTCAACTGCCTGCGCTGCCATATCAAGGTGCCGGACCCGCGCTACTACGAGGTCGCAGACCGCTTGGGCATGCTGATCTGGACCGAAATTCCCAATATCGAGACCTTCACGCCGGCCTCGGCCGATCGCCTGCGCAAGACGATGGAAGGCATTCTCGCCCGCGACCGCAATCATCCGTCGATCGTCATCTGGACGCTGATCAACGAGGACTGGGGCACGCGCCTGCGCGAAGCCGCCGAGCAGCGCCAGTGGATTTCCGACATGGTCGACTGGCTGCGCGCGGAAGACCCGCTCCGTCTCGTCGTCGACAATTCCGCCTGCTTCCCGAATGTCCACGTCAAGACGGATATCAACGACTACCACTTCTACCGCACGGCCGTTGATCGTCGCGAGGAGTGGGACATGCTCTGCCGGGAATTTGCTGATAATGCCGACTGGACCTTCTCGACCGACAAGGAGGCCGTGCGCACCCGCAAGGAGCCGCTGATCCTCTCCGAATTCGGCGTCTGGGGCCTGCCGGACCCGGCACGCCTGCGCGACGAGAGCGGCCGCGATCCCTGGTGGATGGCCTATGGCGCGACATGGGCGGATGGCACGGCGCTGCCGCAGGGCGTCGAGGCCCGCTTCCGCGAACTCGGGCTCGGTCAGGTCTTCGGCGATGTCGGCGGTTTCATCGAACAGGTGCAGTGGTACCAGTTCATGAACCTCAAATACGAGATCGAGGTCATCCGCACCCACGCGCCCATCGGCGGCTATGTCATCACCGAACTGACCGACGTGCATTGGGAAGGCAACGGCCTGATGGACATGGCGCGCAATCCGCGTCCATTCGCGGCCGCCCTGCCGGCGGTCAATTCCGATATCGTGATTGCACCGGGCGCGGCTCGTCATGCGGTCTATGAAGGCGAAAGGGCTGCCTTTGACATCAAGGTTTCGAGCGGCGGCACGGCCTTGCCGGGAGGCAGCCGCCTCGTCTGGGAATTCGGAACGGAAAAGGGCGAAGTGGAGTTGCCGGCCATCGCGCCGATGCAGGTTCACAATGCCCCGGTTTCCACGGTTGCAAATGCCGCCTCAGCCTCCGAAGTCCGCAAGGCGAATTTCCGCATCGTTGCTCCGGATGGCAGCGTTCTGTCTGAGAATTCCGAAAAAGTCTCGGTCTACGGCAAGCGCGATGGCCTCTCGCCGATCCGTTTCGCCTCGTCAGACGATCAGATCGCCGAGCGGCTGACGGCCCTTGGCCACACCATCGTTTCGCCTGAAGAAGCCGATGTCTTCGTCACCCATGACATTGATGCCGAACGCGTCGAGGCGATCCATTCCGGCCAGCGCGTGCTGCAGATCGTCGCCAAGGAGCCCGGCCGCCTGCGCGACGATACCCCGCCGCGCGATGGTCCGATGTCGATCGAGATCGATCCGGGTGCCGGCGGCATGATCTCCGGGGCGTATTTCAGCTTCCCCGGCTACAATCTGGTCAATCGCCACAAGTCGATCTGGCGCGGCGACTGGGTCGGCAACTTTTCCTGGCTGCGTCGCGATGGGGTCTTCGCCCATATTCCGGGCAAGCCGCTGTTCGATCTCTCCTTCACCGGCGTCGTGCCGCACCAGTTGATGGCCGGTTTCCGTCCATGGGAGTTCCAGGGCCGCGTTCACGCCGGTGTCGTCATCGGCTGGGTCCACAAGCCCGCGGCCTTCATCATCGAAAAGCGCCTCGGCCGCGGCAAGCTGGTCGCGACGACCTTCCGGCTCAATGAACAGGCACCGGATGCCGATCCGCTGGCAACAGCGCTCTATGACGGGCTGCTGGAACTGGCCAGGCGGGCATAATCACGGCCCGCAGCAAGGCAAGCCACCGGAACCGCGAGGTGGTTCCGGTGGCTCAGTCGAATCCCCTGAGGAAGCTGGAGGCCGTCGAAAGACACGCCTCCTTCTTTCACATGCGGCATGTGGCTCGAATCCGTTTGATTCAGATTGTATCAGACGGATTCGAGTTTTCTTTGTTTTCGTTTGTCTTTTCGGGAAAGCGGTTCCCGCTTTTTCCTGACGAACGTTAGCCTGCGCGACCCAGCCCGATATAGCTGAAGCCGTGCTTGGCAACATCTTCCTTGCTGTAGACATTGCGCAGGTCGACAAGGGCAGGCGTCTTCATCACGCTCTTCAATCTGGAAAAATCAAGCGCGCGGAACTGGTTCCACTCCGTCACGATCACCAGCACGTCGGCACCTTCGGCGGCATGGTAAGGCGTATCGCTATAGGCGATCCCATCGATGACCTTGCGCGCGTTCTCCATGCCTTCGGGGTCGTAGCCCGTCACGCTCGCGCCGGCATCCCGCAAGGTCTGAATGATGGTGATGGCCGGGCTGTCGCGCATGTCGTCGGTATTCGGCTTGAAGGTCAGCCCGAGCACCGCGACCTTTTTGCCCCTGATATCGCCGCCCGCCGCCTGGATCACCTTACGGCCCATGGCCCGTTTGCGATTGTCGTTGACGGCGACCGTGGTTTCGATCAGGCGCATCGGGCTTTCATGATCCTGAGCCGTCTTGACCAGCGCCAGCGTATCCTTCGGGAAGCATGAGCCGCCGTAACCGGGGCCCGCATGCAGGAACTTCGAGCCGATACGCCCATCCAGGCCGATGCCGCGCGCAACTTCCTGCACATCGGCGCCAACCTTCTCGCAAAGATCCGCCATCTCGTTGATGAAGGTGATCTTCATCGCGAGAAACGCGTTGCCGGCATATTTGATCAGTTCGGATGTCCGCCGCGAGGTGAAGAGAAGCGGAGCCTGATTGAGATACAGCGGCTTGTAGACATCCGTCATGACCTCGCGCGCCCGGTCGTCGTCGAGGCCGACGACGATGCGGTCCGGCCGCTTGAAGTCGTCGATGGCCGCACCTTCGCGGAGAAACTCGGGGTTCGAGACCACGGCGATATCCGCGGAAGGATTGGTCTCCCGCATGATGCGCTCCACTTCATCGCCGGTTCCGACGGGAACCGTCGACTTGGTGACGATGACGGTGAAGCCCTTGACATTGGCGGCTATCTCGCGGGCCGCATCGTAGACATAGCTCAGGTCGGCATGGCCGTCGCCGCGCCGGGAGGGCGTGCCGACGGCGATGAAGATAACATCGCTTTCGGAAACGCTGGCCGCCAGATCGGTCGTGAAGCTCAGCCGTCCGTGCTTGACGTTCTCGGCGACGAGTTGCTCCAGGCCCGGTTCGAAGATGGGAATGCGGCCTGCGCGCAAGGCTTCGACCTTGGCAACATCTTTGTCGAGGCAGATCACCTCATGGCCGAAATCGGCAAAGCAGACCCCGGAAACGAGCCCGACATAACCGGCTCCGATCATCGTAATTTTCATGGCTACAAACGCTCCGCAGCAGGTTATTCTTATGCATTTCAAATAAGGGTCGTTGCGAATCGAAAATGCATTGAGACAATCACTGAGTATGTAGCAGCGAAAATGCCGACGATGAAGACGGCAATATTCCCAGCCGGAACGGCGCTGTTCAGGGACCGAGGCGTTGCCGGATAACGTGTTCAATAAGTTCTAGAAAACCACATTGACGAGCGGGTCGCGCACTCTGCGCTGATCTTCGAATGCGCTGCACGACCGTTTTGAGTGCTTGCAAACCAAAAGATCGGTCGATAGAGATAGCGCCCGATTAACGAGGCCTGTCCGCTTCCTGTTGAGCGGCAATCCCGATGCAGCAACTCTGAGCTTCAATCCGTATAGGAATTCGAATATGACGATATCCAATGAGATCAAGGTAATCGCCGAGATCGGCTGCAACCACATGGGCAGCATGGACACCGCCAAGGAACTGATCCGTGTTGCCGCCAAGGTGTGCGGTGCCCACGTCGCCAAGTTCCAGAAGCGCCACAACCGCGAACTCCTGACCCCGGAACAATACAACGCGCCGCATCCCGTGCCGGCGAACTCCTACGGCAAGACCTATGGCGAGCATCGCGAATTCCTCGAATTCTCGGTTGGCCAGCACAAGGAACTGCAGGAAGAGTGCCGCGCCCAGGGTATCGATTATTCGACTTCCGTCTGGGATCTGACCTCGGCGCAGGAAATCACCACGCTGAAGCCGAACCTGATCAAGCTGCCGTCGGCAACGAACCAGCATTATGTGCTGCAGGACTTCCTCTGCAAGAACTTCGACGGCGAAATCCATGTTTCGACCGGCATGACGACCCATGACGAGACCGATCGCCTGGTCAAGTTCTACGAAGATCGCGGCCGCGCGAAGGATCTCGTTGTCTACGCCTGCACCTCCGGCTACCCGGTTGCCTTCGAGGACATCTGCGTTCTCGAAATCAACCGCCTGCAGGAGCGTTACGGTGATCGCGTGAAGTCGATCGGCTTCTCCGGCCATCACCTCGGCATCGCCGCCGACATCGCTGCCATGACCGCCGGCATCATCGGCCGCAACATCTACGGCAAGGGTGAGTTCGAATATGTCGAGCGCCACTTCACGCTGGACCGTACCTGGAAGGGTACCGACCATGCCGCAAGCCTTGAGCCGGATGGCATGCGCCGCCTGTGCCGCGACCTGAAGAACGTCCGCCTGGCCGTTTCCTACAAGGAAAAGGAAATGCTGGACGTCGAGCTGGTGCAGCGCAACAAGCTCAAGTGGCGCGAGGAAACCAACGGCAAGCAGCTCCGCGAAGTCAAGTAAATGCGGGCTGTCGCGATTATCCCGGCTCGGGGAGGCTCTGTCGGCCTTCCCGGAAAGAATATTCGTCCCCTGAATGGAACGCCCCTCGTCGGGCGTTCTGTTCTTTCTGCCCTGAACAGCGAAACCGTCAGCGACGTTTACGTGTCGTCGGACGGCGAAGACATTCTTGCCGTCGCGAGAAAGTTTGGCGCGTCCACGATCACCCGTCCGGCGGATATCTCGGGATCGACGGCCAGTTCCGAATCCGCGCTCATTCACGGTCTCCGGGAAATCGAGGCGACGACGGGTTCGCTGCCGGATATCGTCGTTTTCCTGCAGTGCACCTCGCCGTTCACCACATCAGCGCAGATCGACGAGCTTGTGTCGCGCCTGATCGCCGAGAACGCCGACAGCGCCTTCAGCGCCATCGAGGATCATGGTTTCATCTGGGATGTGGCCGAGGATGGCACGGCCAGAGGCATCACCCACGACCATACCCGCCCCCGTCAGCGCCGGCAGGACATGACGCCGCGCTTCCGGGAAAACGGCGCGATCTATGCGATGCGCGTCGGCCCCTTCCTCGAAAGCGGATCCCGCTTCTGCGGAAAGACCATTCTCGTTCCCACCCACATGCCGCCGATCGAGATCGATACCGCGGAGGATTGGGTCGTCGCGGAACTGTTCGCCGCATCCACGGAGCCCAAGGCCGATGTCGCGAAGGACATCAGGATCAAGGCCCTGGTGACGGATTTCGACGGCGTCCATACGGATGACAAGGTCACCGTCGATGCGGATGGCAAGGAGCTCGTCCGCTGCAGCCGCGCCGATGGCATGGGCATCGAAATGTTGCGCGGCAAGGGCCTTGCCCTGCTCATCCTTTCGCGCGAGCAGAATGCCGTCGTGCGGGCGCGCGCTTCGAAACTGAAGATGGATGTCCAGCACCATGTGACCGACAAGCTTCCGGCTCTCGATGCCTGGCGCAAGGGCCTTGGGATCGAATGGTCCGAGATCGCCTATATCGGCAACGACATCAACGATGTCGAATGCATGCAGGCCTGCGGCCTCAGCTTCTGCCCGGCTGATGCGCATCGGAGCGCCCGTTCCGTGGCCGATATCGTTCTGGTCAATCGCGGGGGTGACGGCGCCATCCGGGAAATGTCGGATTATCTGCTCGCCAACGACCTTCTGGCCTGAAAGCCTCGATGCGCGTCCTTGCTCTCGCCAGCTATGATTCCTTTCTCAACATAGCGAGATTGATCGCGCCTCATTTCGAGAAGCAGGGCTGCGCCGTTGAATTCGCTCTGGTGAAGGCCAGGACGAAGAAGCAGATCAGCGAAGAGCAGATACGGCGCATGGGGCTGGCCGGCGGCGTTCGATGGGTCTCCGTTGAGGATCTCTGTAGCGAAGGCGCGCTCAGGCCATACGACATCGTGCTCTGCTGTCTCGAAGGCATGTCGACGCGCCGGCTGTTGCATTATGTGTCCGAACTCGGCAACGACCGTCCCCTGCTGATCTCCGTCTATCCGGGGCTTGTCCTGCGTCATCAGTATGACGGCTACTCGATGCGAACCGGGAGCGACCTCGTCTGGCTGAACAGCGAGGTCGACAGGGACGCGTTTGTTGAGATGAGCAACGCGTTCTCCCTCGAGATTTGCAGGGTGCGGGTTCTCGGCATTCCCTCGCTCCTGCGCCGGATCGAGCGGGAAGACGGGGCCGAGGACGGGCCTGTCGTCTTTTTCGAGCAGGCGGTCATCCCGTACTTTTATGATGAGCGCCTGTTCCTGGCGCAGCAGCTTGTGCGCCTGGCGCGGGAAAACCCCGACAGGGAGTTTCTTGTGAAGGCACGGGCGGTCGGCGGCGATGCCACGCTGCACCAGACCTGGCATGCCTTAGACAGTCTGCTGGATGCGTGCGCGCGGGGCGACTGGCCGGACAATCTGAGCCTGACGACGGAGAGCGCGTCCCGGCTGCTTTCCGTCGCGTCCCACTGTCTGACGGTCAGCTCGACCGTGGCGGCCGA
>JAVBSF010000412.1:0-11126 GCA_031556925.1 Pararhizobium sp. | reverse complement strand
AGCACGGCAAACAGCATCAAGATGGATGACCTCGTCCTGTCGGTCGCGGGCGCCAACGCGACCGGTCTTCTCGACCTGTCGCTACCCCCGCACGCCAAGCCCAAGATCAACGGCACGCTCGCCTTCGACCGGCTGGACGCGGAAGGGCTGGCGATGTTGTTTCCGTTCCCGCCGCCTTCCGACAATGATACACCCACACGCCTGCTCGACCGGATCGATCTGGACCTTCGGCTTTCCGCGCAGACCGCAAGCTACGCCTCGCTGACCCTTACCGATCTCGCAGCCGGCATCATGGCCGGCGGCGGCAAGGCGTCGCTCGATATCGGCGACAGCGGCTATGCCGGCGGCTCCCTGAACGGCAGGCTCGCGGTCCTTGACGGGGGCGCCAGAGGCGGCGAGATGCAGGTTTCGCTGAAGGACACGGATCTCAATACGCTTGCCGGAGACCTTGGTTTGCAGGGTCCGATGCTGCAGGGCCAGGGCACGCTCAGCCTCGATCTGTCGACACGAAAGCCGCTCACGGCCACCAGTTTCCGGGATATGAGCGGCAGCGTACGCTTCAGCGGCGGTCGCGGCACGCTGACCCACTTCGACGCCGATACCTTCCAGCGGCTCGTGGCCGAGGGTCATTTCTTCGATTCCAAGGCAACGACCGGCAGCGGCTTTCCGACCCAATCCTCCGAGATCGTGGCACGGCTTCAGGATGGCGTGGCGACACTCGAAAAGGCGGAAATTCGGGGCGAGCAGAAATCCCTCATCCTGACGGGCGTGATCCCGTTCCACACCAACGGCCTCGCGCTGGCGGGGTCGCTCACTACGAACGATGGCTCCGCGCCGGCCGCCCGCTTCTTCGCGGGTGGCTCGTGGCCGAATGCCGTGATCTCACCGCTTTCGACCCTGCCGGATCAGCCCTGACCTCTACAGCCCGAAGGCTGCGCGTTCATCCGCGATGCGCTGGACCTCGCGGCGGCGCGAGACGACCGAGGCGATCAGCACGCCGATTGCGACGATGCCGATCAGGATCGTGCAAATCGCGTTGATTTCCGGCGTCACGCCGAGGCGCACCTGGCTGTAGATCTTCATCGGCAGCGTGGTTGCGCCCGGACCCGAGGTGAAGCTGGAGATCACGAGGTCATCGAGCGATAGCGTCAGCGCCAGCACCCAGCCGGAGAACACGGCCGGCGCGATGACCGGCAGCGTGACCTGCAGGAAGGTCGCGACCGGCGTTGCGCCGAGGTCCATGGCCGCCTCCTCGATGGAGCGATCGAAGGAGAGAAGCCGCGACTGCACGACGACGGCGACGAAACACATCGTAAAGGTGATGTGCGCCAGCGTCAGCGTCCAGAAACCGCGATCGAAGCCGATGGCCACGAACAACAGCAGCATCGAAAGACCGGTGATGACTTCCGGCATGACCAGCGGTGCATAGATCATGCCGGAAAACAGCATGCGCCCACGAAACCGCGTGTAACGGGTCATGGCCAGTGCCGCGAAGGTGCCGAGCACGGTCGCAATGGTGGCCGAGAACAGCCCCACCCGAATCGTGACCCAGGCGGCTTCCAGAAGCGCGTCGTTGTGGAAGAGCTGCACATACCAGCGCACCGAGAAACCGGCCCAGACCGTGACCAGTTTCGATTCGTTGAACGAGAAGATGATCAACAGCACGATCGGCAGATAGAGGAACGTGAAGCCGAAGATGATCGAGACGATATTGAAGCGGGACCAGGTCGACATCAGCGGCCCTCCCCGTCAGCCTTGGACTGGGCATGCTGGAAGAACATGATCGGCACCACCAGAATGAGCAGCAGGATCGTCGCCACGGCGGCGGATACCGGCCAGTCACGATTGGCGTTGAACTCGTTCCACAGCGTCTTGCCGATCATCAGCGTTTCCGAACCGCCGAGCAGATCGGGGATGACGAACTCGCCCACCGCCGGGATGAAGACCAGAAGGCAGCCTGCGACGACGCCCGGAATGGAAAGCGGGAAGGTCACCCGCCAGAAGGCGGAGATCGGGGTGCAGCCGAGGTCAAGGGCAGCTTCCGTCAGGCTGTGATCCATCTTTTCCAGCGCCGAATAGAGCGGCAGCACCATGAAGGGCAGATAGGAATAGACGATGCCGATATAGATCGCCCAATTCGTATTGAGGATGATCAGCGGCTCGCTGATCACGCCGATGGACATGAGAAACTGGTTGAGCAGCCCTTCCGGCTTCAGGATCGCGATCCAGGCGTAGACGCGGATCAGGAAGCTCGTCCAGAACGGCAGGATGACGAGCATCAGCAGCGTCGGGCGGAGGCCGCTCGGCGCACGCGCCATGCCATAGGCGATCGGATAGGCGATGAGCAGAGTCAGGATCGTCGAGACGAAGGCGATGATGACGCTCGACATATAGGCCTTGGCGTAGAGCGCGTCTTCCGTCAGCCAGATATAGTTGTCGAAGGAGAATTCCTTCACGCCCTCGATGATGCCGGAAAGACCCGCCGCCAGATCGAAGACCGGCGTATAGGGCGGCATCGCCACCGCCGTCGTCGACAGCGAGATGCGCAGCACGATGACGAAGGGAATGAGGAAGAAGAACAGCAGCCAGGCATAGGGGATGATGATGACAAGCCGGTTGAAGATGGCCGATCCGATCTTGCTCATGGGCTCAATCCTTCAACACGACGCCGGCATCCTCGGCAAACGAGATCCAGACCTCCTGCTCATATCCCAGCGGATCCTCGACGGCGCGCACAGCATTGAGCGAAGAAGCTTTGACGACCTTGCCGTCCGGCAGCCGGACGTGAAAGACGGTCATGTCGCCGAGATAGCCGATATCCCAGATTTCCCCGCGCATGGCGTTGGTTGCGGAGGAAACCGGCTCTTCGCGGCTGACCTTGATCTTTTCCGGGCGAACCGCGACGCCTGCCTTGGCGCCGATCGCCGGCGGGTCGGCCGAGACGACACGGATGGGGACGCCGGAGCCGGTTTCGATCTGCAGCTTGCCGTCAGCGCCGGACGAGACGATACCGTCGAAAATATTCACGTCGCCGATGAAATCCGCCACGAAGCGCGAATTCGGCGCTTCGTAAATTTCCGCCGGGGTCGATACCTGGATGACCTTGCCATGCGCCATCAACGCGATGCGGTCGGCCATGGTCATCGCCTCCTCCTGATCGTGCGTGACGATGACGAAGGTAAGGCCAAGCTCCTGCTGCAAGTCCATCAGCTCGAACTGGGTTTCCTCGCGCAATTTCTTGTCGAGCGCGCCGAGCGGTTCGTCGAGCAGCAGCACCTTGGGGCGCTTGGCGAGCGAACGGGCGAGCGCCACACGCTGGCGCTGGCCGCCGGAAAGCTGGTGCGGCTTGCGCTTGGCGAATTTTTCAAGCTTCACCAGCTTGAGCATCTGGTCGACGCGCTCGGCGATGTCAGGCTTCGGCATGCCGTCCTGCTTCAAGCCGAAAGCGATGTTGGTCTCGACGGACATATGCGGGAAGAGCGCATAGGACTGGAACATCATATTGACCGGGCGCTTGTAGGGCGGGATACCGGCAAGGCTCTGGCCGTCCAGAATGATCTCGCCCGAGGTCGGCTGCTCGAAGCCGGCGAGCATGCGCAGAAGCGTCGACTTTCCGCAGCCGGACGCGCCGAGCAGCGCGAAGAACTCGCGGGTGTAGATGTTCAGCGACAGATCATCGACAGCGACGAAATCACCGAATTTCTTGGTGACATTTTTAAAGGAAATGAAGGGCTTGGATGCCGGATCGGCCCAAGGAGCAAAGGAACGCCGGATACTGCCGAGTGATTTCATCATCTATCCCCGAATGATGGTCTGTGCCGGACCCAAATGTTTATGAGGTCCTCAAGAAACTGCCCGGATTTTTCAGGTCCGGGCAGTTTCGTCTGTTTGCTGGTTACTGGCCGGTGGCGACCTTGGTCCACATCCGGGTCAGCACCCGCTGCTCCTTGGCGGCGAAGGGCGTTGTCGTGAAGAGCTTCTTCATCACGTCCTCCGGCGGATAGATGGCGCTGTCGTCCATCACATCCTTGCTGATGAACTGCTGGGATGCCTTGTTGCCGTTGGCGTAGAAGACATAATCGCTGGCCTTGGCCACGACTTCCGGCTTCATCATGTAGTTGATGAAGGCATGGGCTTCCTCGACATGCGGCGCATCGGCCGGGATGGCCATCACGTCGAACCACATCTGCGCGCCGGTCGGCGGGATCGAGAAATCGACCTTCACGCCGGCATCGGCCTCGGCGGCACGGTCACGCGCCTGGAAGACGTCGCCGGAATAGCCGATCGCCAGGCAGATATCGCCATTGGCAAGACCGTTGATATATTCGGACGAATGGAACTTGCGCACGTAGGGCCGGATCTTCATCAGGGCTTCTTCAGCCTTGGCGATATCTTCCGGAGCGTGGCTGTCCGGGTTCAGGCCGAGATAGAGAAGGACGGAGGGCACCACATCTGTCGGGGAATCGAGGATATGGATGCCGCAATCCTTGAACTTGGCGGCGACTTCCGGATTGAACAGCACGTCCCAGGTCGGCTTCTCATCCGTGCCGAGGATCGCCTTCACCTTGTCGACATTGTAGCCGATGCCGGTCGTGCCCCACATATAATCCACGGCATATTCGTTGCCCGGATCGTAGGTGGCGATACGGCTGGTGATCTCGTCCCACAGGTTCGGGAGATTGGGCAGCTTCGACTTGTCGAGCTTCTGGAAAACGCCCGCTGCGATCTGGCGCTGCAGGAAGCTTGCCGTCGGAACGACGACGTCGTAACCCGAGCCGCCGGCCAGCAGCTTGGTTTCGAGGATTTCGTTGGAATCGAAGACGTCATAGACGACCTTGATGCCGGTTTCCTTGGTGAAATCTTCAAGAATGCTGGCGTCGATATAATCGGACCAGTTGAAAACGTTGACCACGCGCTCCTGCGCGTTGGCAATGGATGCCGACCCGGCAAGGATCAGCGCAGCAAAAGCTGCAACAATCTTACGCGACATAAAATTCCCCTTGGTTTTCTTGGTCCGCGTCCGGTGATCTAGTGTCAGTCGCCGGGCAGTCCACTCTATGCGCAGGCTGAGGTTAGGCATGTTTTCGAACAACCACAAGCGCTTTTCAGCACGGTCTCAATGTCTTCAAGAACTCCCCCAATTTTAGCAAGCTCTTCAAAAAACGACTATTTCAGGAATCACGATGCGAGCTGCACGACGCGGCGACGCCCGCCCGACGCATGGTTAACCATAAGTTTACATCGATCTTTAACGGCTGTGTTTACGATTGATTAACCCTGACCGCGATGGCACCTTGCCGCCGTCTCCAGTGTCTTGCGTTTCGGAGTGACAGCCATGGCAACGAAATCTCCGCGGATCGATCCGCGCGAGCTGAAGCGGCTTTCCGTGCTTCGGCCCTATAAAACCCTTCTCGCGATCGCCTTCGACTGGGGCCTGATCGCCGCCGCCATCGCCTTCAGCAAATATATGCACCATCCGCTCGCCTATCTTGCGGCCGTCATGATCATCGCCGGGCGCATGCATGCCTTCGGCTGCCTGATGCACGAGGCCGCCCATTACCGCATCGTCAGGAACCGCAAGGTCAGCGACTGGCTGAGCGACCTGCTCATGGCATGGCCGATCCTCGCCACCGTCGATGGCTACCGGATGAACCATCTCGCACACCACCAGCATACCAACACCGAAGACGACCCCGACTGGTCGTCCAAGCTCGGCATGGCGCAGTTCACTTTCCCGCAGAAGGTCTGGCGCGGCATGGTGCAGCTTGCCGGCTATCTCCTCGTGGTGAACTCGATCCGCGACATCATCCATGTCTCCAAGCGCATCGGCGAGCACGACCGCTCGACCCGCGCCTACAAGGCGCTGCGCATCAGCTTCTATGTCGTGGCCGTCGTGATCTTCTCAGTCTTCGGCCTCTGGAACGATTTCGCCGCCTACTGGATCGTGCCGTTCCTCACCTTCTTCTGCATGTTCCTTTATGTGCGCAGCGTCGCCGAACATTTCGGCAGCATGGATTATTCAGATGAACTCGGCAGCTCGCGAACAGTCTACCCCTATCATTGGGAAAAGCTGTTCTTCGCGCCCCACAACATCAACTATCATCTCGAACATCACCTCTATCCGGGCGTGCCCTATTACAACCTGCCGGAACTGCATGCCGTGCTGATGAATAACCCGGCCTATGCCGCCCGCGCCCACATCACCCGCGGCTACACGACCGGCCTGCCCTCGGAATGCTTCGCCACCGAAGCGCCGCTGCTGCCGAGCCACCATCCGGTCAGCTACTGAAAATCAAAGGCGCTGAAGCCGGTCACCATCTCGTCGAGGCCGAGCGGCCGGGTGACCGGCGGCTCGGCCCGCGCCAGGCATCCCTGCCGCTCGCAAAGCCGACAGGCCGTGCCCGCCGCGACTGTCGCGAGCGGGCTTTCGCCATAGACCGTTTCTGCCTGATGGCTCGCATCGCAGCCGATCAGCAGCGCCGTGCGCCGAACGCGCTCGCCAAAGCCTGCCTGCGGCCCCTCGACCGTACGCGACACGACGAGAAACTCGCCGCCTCCAAAAATATCCGCCCGCTCCGCCATCACCTGCCCCGGCTGGGCGAAGGCGGAGAAGACATTGAGCTTGGGACAGCTGCCGCCGAAGCGGGCCTTGGGAAACCCTTGCGCGCCCGAGAGCCTGAGCCGGTTTCCGGCGCTGTCGATTTCCATCAGGAAGAACGGGATCGCCGCCGCGCCCGGCCGCTGCAGCGTGGTCACCCGGCTTGCCGCCTGCTCGAAGGACACGCGAAAACGGGCCGACAGCGCCGACAGATCATATCTCAACCGCTGCGCCGCCGAGAGAAAAGCCCCGTACGGCATCATCAGGGCCAGCGCGGCATAGCGGGCAAGCTCGAAGCGGGCGATGCGGCGCGCCTCGCTGGTTGAAAGCGAGAGACGGTCAAGCTCCTTCGACAGCGCCTCATGAAAGGCGATCTGCGCGGCTTCCATGGCGATCTCCCGCAGCTGGTCCTGCAGCGACAGTCGCTCGGAGAGGAAAAGCCGCATGGAATGGCGATCGAAACGACGGCGAAGATCGGGCATGACATGCACCGGCAGCGTCCGGATCGTCATGCCGTGGTTCTTGCGCAACCATTCCTTCAGCGCCCCGCCAAGATCGTCCGCCGGGGCAAGGGCCGCATGAAAGGCCTCCGCCGCCGTCTCGATATCCTCGGAAAAGGACGGCCGCGCCTCAAGCACGTCGCGGACCTCATCCACCGGCAGGCGGGCGTCGGACAGGGCGGCGACGTGCCCCTCCTCCGCCAGAAGTCCGCTCAGATCCTTCAGCCGCGAGGATTGCTCGCGATAGGCACGGTAGAGTTTCAGGATGCCGCTCGCCACGTTCGGCGCCGCCTCGGCCACCTCGATCAACTCCTGATCGCCCGGCAGCTCGCCCGAAAGCAGCGGGTCGGAAAACATCGCCCGCAACTCGGCGATATTGTCGGAGGTTTCACCCCGCAACTCGTCGAGGTCGAGCTTGTAGACGGAGGCGAGTTTCAGCAACAGCTGGACGGTCAGCGGCCGCTGGTTGCGCTCGATCAGGTTGAGATAGGACGGCGAGATGCCGAGCGCATCGGCCATCGCCGTCTGGGTCAGACCCTGAGCATTGCGGATACGTCGGACACGGGGGCCGGCAAAGATCTTGTTTTCCGCCATTGTCACAACCTTTTACAAAATCGACTCGCAAAGAAGATTTACAATTTTTACAAAATTACAAACCCGAAATGTCAAAGACAATACATCATAACCTCTTTCTATGTAACAATAAATCCATTTCTCTCGCGTCGGCGAAGTGTTTAATGTAAACAAAATGACACAGCCGGAGGGGCTATGGACTTGACCACCGACGAAAGTCGGAGGCGATGCAGACAATGAGGAGAAGACCATGACTGATTTTTACAATCTCGTACCCGGCGCACCGCAAGGCCGCTTCGACGGCATCGAGCGCCCCTATTCGCCCGAAGACGTCCTCAAGCTGCGCGGCTCGGTCCAGATCAGGCAGACGCTGGCGGAACTGGGCGCCAATCGCCTCTGGAAGCTCATTCACGAGGAAGATTTCGTCAACGCGCTCGGCGCGCTCTCCGGCAATCAGGCCATGCAGATGGTTCGCGCCGGCCTGAAGGCGATCTATCTCTCGGGCTGGCAGGTTGCGGCCGATGCCAACACCGCTTCCGCGATGTACCCCGACCAGTCGCTTTATCCGGCCAATGCAGCACCGGAGCTTGCCAAGCGTATCAACCGCACCCTGCAGCGCGCCGACCAGATCGAGACCTCCGAAGGCAAGGGCCTTTCGGTCGATACCTGGTTCGCACCGATCGTTGCCGATGCCGAGGCCGGCTTCGGCGGGCCGCTCAATGCTTTCGAGATCATGAAGGCCTTCATCGAGGCCGGCGTCGCCGGTGTTCACTTCGAGGACCAGCTGGCGTCTGAAAAGAAGTGCGGCCATCTTGGCGGCAAGGTTCTGATCCCGACCGCGGCCCATATCCGCAACCTGAATGCCGCCCGCCTTGCCGCCGACGTCATGGGCACGCCGACGCTGATCGTCGCCCGCACCGACGCCGAGGCTGCAAAGCTGCTCACCTCCGATATCGACGAGCGCGACCAGCCTTTCGTCGACAGGGACAAGGGCCGCACGGTCGAAGGCTTTTACAATGTCAGGAACGGCATCGAACCCTGCATCGCCCGTGCCATCGCCTATGCGCCCCACTGCGACCTGATCTGGATGGAAACCGGCAAGCCGGATCTCGAACAGGCCCGCAAATTCGCCGAGGCTGTGCACAAGGCGCATCCGGGCAAGCTGCTCGCCTATAACTGCTCGCCGTCGTTCAACTGGAAGAAGAATCTCGACGACGCGACGATCGCCAGGTTCCAGCGCGAACTCGGCGCCATGGGCTACAAGTTCCAGTTCATCACGCTCGCCGGCTTCCACCAGCTGAATTTCGGCATGTTCGAACTGGCGCGCGGCTACAAGGATCGTCAGATGGCGGCCTATTCGGAGCTGCAGGAAGCGGAATTCGCAGCCGAGATCAACGGCTATACCGCGACCAAGCACCAGCGCGAAGTCGGCACCGGCTATTTCGACGCTGTCTCCATGGCGATCACCGGCGGCCAGTCGTCGACGACCGCGATGCATGAATCGACCGAGCACGAACAGTTCCGCCCGGCGGCGGAGTAGCCGTCAACGCCACCTTCTCCCCGCATGCGGGGAGAAGGGATATGCCGCACCACCGCTTACCCTTCCCGCAATCGGGGAGGCTTGAAATATCAACATTCAAGAACCCCGAAGAGAAGAGGAGAAATGCCATGACAGTCCAGACCCCTATCAAGACCCAGGTCAAGGAACGCGCCGAAGAACAGGCTTCCGCCATGACCCCCGAGCAGCAGGCGATGATCCGCACCGTCGCCAACGACTTGCACCGGCTGAACCATGCCGTCATGAAAGCGGTCGAGGCTGGCGTCTCCGTCGAACTCGTCCGCTCGGCGCGCCATCACGGCGGCGCCGGAAACTGGGGCGATCTCCTGATCCCAGTCATCGTTACGCAGGGCCGGGGCTGACAGGCTGTCCCCTTACAGGCTTCCGGCCAGAACCCTCGGCGCGCCCTGCCCCGCCGAGGGTTTTTATAGGCGGACAGCCCGAACTCAGAGCGACCGACTAGGCCGCTTCCCGGCAAAGATATCGGCGTGACTTTTGAGCAGCTTGGTCATGCGATCGGCGACCGTGCGGATATCCCGGCGATGGCGATCGTCGTTGTTCATGACGATCCACTGGCGATGGGCAAGCTCCGGAAGTTCATCGCCCGCCCGCTCCAGCTCGGGATCGAGATCGCCGACAAAACACGGAAGAACGCCCTGCCCCGCACCGGCGCGGATGAGATCAAGCAAAGAGCGCGGTCGATTGGCGAATGCAACGATACGATCCGCCGCATTCTGATGCGGCCAGCGCAGATAGGCGGAAATCGCATCTTCCTCGCTGACGGCAACGACCCGACCCGGCTTTTCCTCCGGCGCATTGCGGCGCTGGTAGAGGGAATAGGCAACGAGACCGACAGGACGGGCGGCGAGATTGGGCTCTTCCGGCTCGAAGGCGCGGATGCCGATATCGACCTCCCGATAGGCGAGATTGGCCCGCACCTCACTGATATGCAGATCGATGCGAAAAGTATCCCGTTCCGTCCGGATCGCAGGAAAGTTCTCCGAGAGCAGCCAGGCGATCCAGGTGCCGGCGGCAATGCGCACGGTCGTCTGCCCCTCAGCCTTCTGCTGCCAGTGCTCAAGCTTGCGGGCCGCCGCTTCCATCTCCTGCAGTTCGTCGAATAGAAAGCGGCCATCAGCGGTCAGGGCATAACCTGTCTGGCTCCTTGTGAAGAGCGAGCGTCCCGTATGCTTTTCCAACTCAAGCATCCGCCGCCCAAGGGTGGCAGGGCTCAAACCTGTTGCCTGCGCTGCACCGGTCAATCCGTTTGCTCGTGCAACGATCAGGAAGGATTTGTAGATGTCCCAATCCACGTCTTTCATAATTGAAAAATAGTACGCGATATCCGATGTATGTAAATCAAAAATGTCAGGATAAATTTTCGACGTTCCCAAGACACATTGCGGCGCATATGCCGCAGGACGCGAAAGGCAAGACTATGAACGACATGATGACGATGGCGGTTCTGACAAAGGAGCTTTCCAAACACCACGAGGAGCGCAGACGGCATGCGCCAGTGAGAGGTTTGCGGCTCAAACGCACGATATTGCTGCTCTCCAGCTTCTTTTCTCGCCAATGACCCCAAATAAAAATGCCCGATGCAATGAACTGACCCCCGAAAGTTGGACACCCAACTTCGGGGGTTTTGCATGTCCAAATACAGTAGCGCATTCAAGCAAGAAGTCATTGAGTATTACGGCTATGGTGAGCGTAGCTACCGGGAGGTAGGTCTGCGCTTCGGGCTTGATTATTCGAGGGTGCGGCGGTGGGTCGCCAGCCACGCGGAGCATGGCTTGGCGGGCTTGGCACGTAAACATAGTCACTATGATGCGCAGTTCAGACTATCGGTCCTCGAACGTATGTGGAAAGATGGTCTGTCCCGTCGACAGGCGGCCGC
>JAVBSF010000168.1:0-6927 GCA_031556925.1 Pararhizobium sp. | reverse complement strand
CCCTCTCCCCGCAGGCGGGGAGAGGGGATCATAGAGGTCGCCGCAGTCTCAATAGCCTCAATCCATCTGGATCTTGGCGTCGCGAACCACCGGTGTCCACTTGGCGATCTCGGCCTTGACATGGGCGGCCAGTTCTTCCGGGCTAGAAGCGACGATGGCGGCGCTGAACTCCTTCATGCGTTCGGCCACGGCGGGGTCGGCGAGCGTCTTTTTCGCCGATTCGTTCAGGCGGGCAATCACGTCGGGCGGCGTGCCGGCCGGCGCGAAGAGGGCGTTCCAGGTATAGGTCTCATAGCCGGGAATGCCGGATTCGGCGATGGTCGGGATGTCCGGGAAGGATGCGGCGCGATCCTTGGTGGTCACCGCAAGCGCCCGCAGCGTGCCCGATTTGATATGGCCGGATGACGAGGGCAGGTTGTCGAACATGATCGGCACCTGGTTTCCGAGAAGATCGTTCAGCGCCGGTCCGGAGCCCTTGTAAGGGATATGCTCCATCTCCACACCGGCCATCGACTTGAACAGCTCGCCGGAAAGATGCAACGGCGTGCCGTTGCCGGAGGAGGCGTAGCTGTATTGCCCCGGATTTGCCTTCAAGAGCGCCAGCAGCTCCTCGACTGTCTTGGCGGGCAGTTCGGGATTGACCACCAGCACGTTGGGCACGACCACCAGCAGCGAGATCGGCGCAAAGTCCTTTTCCGCGTCATAGGGGGTGGATTTGAGGATCAGCGGGTTCAGCGCATGGGTGGCGACGGTGCCCATCAGAATGGTGTAGCCATCGGGTGCTGCGCGGGCCACGTTGTCGGCGCCGAGATTGCCGCCGGCGCCCGCAACGTTCTGGACGATGACCTGTTGCCCCAGATCCTCCGACATTTTCTGGGCGATGATACGGGCGACGACATCGGTCGAGCCGCCAGCCGCGAAGGGCACGACCATGGTGATCTGGCGATCCGGGAAATCGGCGGAAAATGCCGTTCCTGCGAAGGCGGCGCTCGCCGTGGCGAGAGCCGCTGCGGCAAGCAGTGCGCGGCGTGTCATGTTCGATAGGGTCATTCTCATCTCCTCCTTGATTGGAACGATACGGGGCGATG
Source organism: Pararhizobium sp. (assembly GCA_031556925.1). Lineage (GTDB taxonomy): Bacteria > Pseudomonadota > Alphaproteobacteria > Rhizobiales > Rhizobiaceae > Pararhizobium. The sequence goes on along the minus strand of JAVBSF010000168.1, from coordinate 5,839 downwards.
CACCACCCGGTATCGCAGTCTCGGGTTCAATCCTCTTCCTGGAAAACCTCTTCTCGCTTGGCCTTGATCGAAGGCAGGAACACGATGACGAGCACGGCGAGCGCGATCACGAGCAGCACGGCGCTGATCGGCCGGGTGACGAAGGTTGTGGGATCGCCACGCGACAGGATCATCGCCCGCCGCAGGTTCTCTTCCAGCAATGGGCCGAGAACGAAGCCCAGAAGCAAAGGCGCGGGCTCGCAGCGCAGTTTGGACAAGAGGTATCCACCAAGGCCGAAGAAAGCGACGGCATAGAGGTCGTAGACGTTGGAATTGACGCTGTAGACCCCGATGGCGCAGAAAGCCATGATGATCGGAAACAGCACGTAATAGGGAATGGTGAGCAGCTTCACCCAGAGCCCGATCAGCGGCAGGTTCAGAACCACCAGCATCAGGTTGCCGATCCACATCGAGGCGATGATGCCCCAGAAGAGGGCCGGCTGTTCGGCGGCGACATTCGGGCCGGGCACGATCCCCTGAATGATCATTGCGCCCACCATCAGCGCCATCACCGGATTGGCGGGGATCCCGAGCGTCAGGAGCGGGATGAACGAGGTCTGCGCACCTGCATTGTTCGCCGATTCCGGTCCCGCGACCCCGGCGATAGCGCCCTTGCCGAATTCTTCCGGCGTGTCGGAAATGCGTTTTTCCACGGTATAGGAGGCGAAGGCGGCAAGGATCGCGCCGCCTCCGGGCAGGATGCCGAGCGCCGAGCCGATGGCCGTACCGCGCAACACCGGCGCGATCATACGGCGGAAATCGTCTCTGGTCGGCCAGAGTCCGCTGACCTTGGCCATCAGAACGGTGCGGGTCTTTTCACCTTCGAGATTGCGCAGGATTTCGGCGATGCCGAAGACACCGACAGCGACGGCGACGAAGTTCAACCCGTCTGCATATTCGCGGATACCAAGCGTGAAGCGCGGCGTGCCGGTGTAGATATCCGTGCCGACGAGGCCGAGCAGCAGGCCGAGCGCGACCATCGCCAGCGCCTTGATGATCGAGCCATGGGCGAGCGCCACCGACGAGACGAGACCGACGATCATCAGCGAGAAATATTCCGCCGCGCCGAATTTCAGGGCGATGCCGGTGAGGGGGATCGCGAAGACGGCGACGAGGAAGGTCGAGACCGTGCCGGCGAAGAAGGAGCCGAGGGCGGCGATGGAAAGGGCAGCGCCTGCGCGGCCCTTGCGGGCCATCTGGTAGCCGTCGATTGCGGTGACGGCGGACGAGGATTCGCCGGGCATGTTGATGAGGATGGCCGTGGTCGAACCGCCATATTGCGCGCCGTAATAGATGCCGGCGAGCATGATCAGCGAGGAGACGGGCTCCAGCTGGAAGGTGATCGGCAGGAGCATGGCGATGGTGGCGGTGGCGCCGATGCCGGGAAGAACGCCGATCAGCGTGCCGAGCAGAACGCCGATCAGGCAGAACAGCAGGTTTTCCGGCGAGGCGGCGGTTGTGAAGCCGAGGGCGAGATTGCTGAAAAGATCCATGACGCGCTCCCTAGAACCGGACCCAGGGGCCGAAACGTTCGAACGGCAGGCCGAGCGCATAGCTGAACACGGCAACCGAGAAGACGGTGATACCGGCCGCCAGCAGCAAAGCCATGACCGGCGTCATCCGCCGCGAGGCGAAGGCGGCGATCAGCGCCGTGAAGAACAGTGACGGCACGAAGCCGAGCCCGCGCACCGTCATGCCGAAGAAGACCGGAGCCGGCAGAATGAACAGCATGCCGCGCAGGGCCAGGGGGCCGATGGGTTCGCCCTCGATGCGCGTCGCCTGCACGAGCACCACGACGCCGAGCAGCATCAGCACGAGCGCCAGAACCAGCGGAAAATAACCCGGCCCCATGCGCAGCGCCGTGCCGAGTTCGAGATTGAGACACTGGTAGGTAAAGAAGCCCCCGAGCGCGATGAAGACGGCGCCGCAGAGTGCATTGGTTGGATCGAAAGTCAGAGATTTCATACGTCCCCCCGAGGATCGTTTCGGCGGGCGGCGGGCGCCTGCCTTTGTCCGATGGCCATTCGCGCGGGCTGGTCAGGCCATCCCGAGCTTTCGCATGAGAGGGCCTCTCCCGGCCTGAGCCGGAAGAGGCCGCCGCCCGCAGCCAAAGCGGGCGGCCTGAAAGCGGCCCGGCCGCGCGGATCTTATCCGCGTAGCCTTTAGTCGGCGTATTGGCCAGCCGCTTCGATGACGGGTTTCCACCGGGCGATTTCGCTTTCGAGCTTGGCCTTGAGGGCGGCCGGCGTCGCGTCGGCTTCCGGCGAGGGAACGGTGCCGAGTTCGGCGAAGCGGTCGATGACGTTCTGGTCCTTCAGCGCCACCTGCAGGGCCTTGGAAAGCCGCTCGGTGATCTCCGCCGGCGTGCCCTTCGGCGCATAGATACCGTGCCAGATGCCGACGGTGAAATCGGCAAGGCCGCCTTCGACGGCGGTCGGAACCTCGGGCAGCACGGCAAGCCGCTCCGGGGAGGTCACGGCATAGGCCTTGATGGTTCCGCCCTGGATCTGCTTCGTCGTGTTGGTGGTCTGGTCGCACATGATATCGACCTGGCCGCCGAGCAGGTCGGTCATGGCCGGGCCGGTGCCCTTGTACGGCACGGTGACCAGCGGCGTCTGGATGGCGCTCATGAACATCATGCCGCAGAGATGCGAGGCCGCGCCGATGCCGGCATTGGCGACGGTGACCGTATCCTTGTTGGCCTTCACGTAATCGACGAGGCCCTTGAGGTCGGTCGGCTCGAAATCCTTGCGGGCGACGATGGTCATCGGAACGTCGGTGACGAGGCCGACATATTCGAAGGCGTTCAGCGTATCGTAGGCGAGCTTGCGGTAGAGCGTCGCCGAGGTGGCCATGCCGATATGGTGCAGCAGCAGGGTGTAGCCGTCCGGATCCGCCTGGGCAACGCGGCCGGCGCCGAGCGTGCCGCCCGCGCCGCCGACGTTTTCGACCACGATCTGCTGGCCAAGTTCCTTGGACATGGATTCGGCCACGAGGCGCGTGACCGTATCGGTCGGGCCGCCGGCGGCGAAAGGAACGACCATGGTGATGGTGCGTTCCGGATAGGTCTGGGCAAAGGCCGTCGAGCCGGCGAGCGTAACGGCGGCGGCGATGCCGGCAATGGTTTTCAGGATTTTCATCAAAGTCCCTCCCGGATGTGATGTCTGGCCAGTCCGCTGCGGCTCCTCCCGTGACGGTCCCGGATGAAGCAAAAGTGGCGCGCAAAGCTCCGGCGGCAAGCGACCTTGATGCATGGAGGGTGGAAATTGCGCATGCGTGCGGCGCAGCATGGGTGAAATCGGGAACAAATGACGTCGATGATGGGTGGATTTCCACCCATCACGCACGACTAGGCCGCAAAATCGTCGTCGGGAGACTGGCCTCTGCGCTCCAGCCCGTATTTCTGCATCTTCTCGTAGAGGGTTTTGCGGGAGATGCCGAGCTGTTCGTAGACCGGCCGCAGACTGCCGCCATGGGCGGCGATCGCACCGGCGATGATGCCGCGTTCATAGGCGGCAACCTTGTCGGCCAACCGTTGCGATTCGGAGCCCGGCTGTTCTTCCGGCCCGGTATCGAGACCCAGCACGAAGCGGTCGGCGGCGTTGCGCAACTCGCGCACATTGCCGGGCCAGCCGCGTCCGGCGATTTCCGTGACCAGTTCCGGCGGCACCTCCATGTCGGCGCGGCCGTAGCGGGCCGCCGCCTCGCGCACCAGTTGCAGGAAGAGCAGGGGGACATCGGCGGCGCGCTGCGCAAGTGCCGGAACCGTCAGTGTCGCGACATTCAGCCGGTAGAGCAGGTCGGCCCGGAAACGGCCGGCCGCGACCTCGGCTTCGAGATCGACCTTGCTCGTGGCGATGAAACGCACGTCGAGCGGCACGGGCTCGTTGGAGCCGAGCCGGGTGATGATCCGCTCCTGCAGCACGCGCAGGAATTTCGCCTGCAGGTCGAAGGGCATGGATCCGATCTCGTCGAGCAGGATCGTGCCGCCGCGGGCATGTTCGAACTTGCCGTAGCGAGGGCGAAGCGCGCCGGGAAACGCGCCGGCCTCATGGCCGAAAAGCTCGCTCTCGATCAGGTTTTCCGGCAGCGCGGCGCAGTTGATGGCGATCAGCGGCCGGTTGGCGCGGGCGCTGATATCGTGCAGCGCGCGGGCGACGACCTCCTTGCCGACGCCGGTCTCGCCGATGATCAGCGTGTCGGCATCGGTCGCGCCGATGGCTCTCAGACGATAGCGCAGGTCGACCATGACCTGCGTGCGGCCGGGAAGCCGCGCCTCGATATCGTCGCGCTTGCCGGCGACGGCGCGCAGCCGCCGGTTTTCCAGAACGAGGCTGCGGCGGTCCAAAGCCCTGCGCACGATCGCCGCGAGATGCTCGACGGTGAAAGGCTTTTCGAGAAAATCATAGGCTCCGGCGCGCATCGCCTTGACCGCCAGCTGCACATCGCCATGGCCGGTGACGATGATGACGGGGATTTCCGCATCCACCTCGCGAATACGCCCCAGCAGGGTCATGCCGTCCATGCCGGGCATGCGGATATCGCTGACCACGACACCGTCGAAGCCGTAGCCGACGAGTTCGAGCACGCGCTCGGCGCTGGCGAAGGTGTCGACGTCCAGATCGAACAGTTCGAGCGCCTGGGCGCTGGAACGGCGCATTTCCTCTTCGTCGTCGATCAGCAGCACGCGGCTCATTCCGCAGCCTCTTCCATGCCGTTTGCGGCTTCCAGTTCCAGTCGGAAGACCGCGCCGCCCTCCGGGTGGTTGGAAACGGACAGGCTGCCGCCGAAATCCTTGACAATGTTGTAGGAGATGGAAAGCCCGAGCCCCAGCCCCTTGCCGACGCCCTTGGTGGTATAGAACGGATCGAAGATGCGCTCGGCAATCGCCGCCGGCACGCCCGGCCCATGGTCGCGCACGCAGATGACAACCCGCCCGGCCTCTTCGCGGATCGCCAGATGGATGCGGCGATCTTCCTCTTCCTCGATGGCGTCGGCGGCGTTGCTGAGGATGTTCACCAGCACCTGCTGCAGACGCACCGAGCCGGCCCGTACCGTCCAGCCGGAGGGCGAGGGATCGACATCGACGGTCGCCCCGGCAAGTTTCAGCCGTGCGGCGACGATTTCAAGCGTATCCTCGACGACAGCATCGACCGCGACCGGCCCCAGTTTCTCGTTGGGCTTGCGGGCGAAATTCCTCAGGTGCCGGGAGATCGAGGCCATACGGTCGATGAGGCCGGAAATGCGGCGCACATTGTCGCGTGCTTCCTCCACGCGGTTGCGGTCGATCAGCATGCCGGCGCTGTCGGCATAGGTCTTGGCGGCGGCGAGCGGCTGGTTGAACTCATGCGACAGCGCCGCCGACATCTGGCCGAGGCCCGCGAGCTTGCCTGCCTGGATGAGGTCGGCCTGCGTCTCGCGCAGCTTCTGTTCAGTCATCCGGCGCTCGGCGATCTCCAGTTCGATGCGCCGGTTGACGCGCGCCAGATCGGCGGTGCGCTGCTCCACCCGATGCTCCAGCTCGTTGCGCGCCTCGATCTGCATGCGCATGCGCTCCTGCGCCCGGGCGCGCCGCTGGATCACGATCGCGACCGCGAGCCCCGCCAGGCCCAGAAACAGGAGCACCGCGATCAGCATCGTGCGCGTCTGGGTGCGCACCGAACTCGTGTCCATCAGGACGCTGACGGTCCAGTCGGCCTCGGGCATGTACTGGGACAGCGCCAGGTATTCGCGCGCAGCACCGCCGTCGGCCAGGGTGATCAGCCGGTGCCCCGTCGTCTCGTTCGCGTGAAAGGGCAGC
>JAVBSF010000467.1:0-13521 GCA_031556925.1 Pararhizobium sp. | reverse complement strand
ACTGCCGATGGCAGGCCGTTCTTCAATCGTGAACGTCAGACGGGTCTCCAGCGAGAAGGTCCGATGAACGCGGATTGTGATGACGCCAGCAGCACCTTGGTCGGCTTCATGTAGCGTGAAGCTCGCGGGCAGGATGATGCTGCCTGAGCCAAGTTCTCCCTGTTTGCGGATCAGGCGGCCGCTGCTGTTTTTGCTCTGCCATGCAGACAGCTTCCTGCGATGGCGTTCGGGTGGCCGCGGCGCGCCGTCCGACCAGGCGATGATCGAGCCGATGGGTGCCATAAATGCGATATGCGCGGACATGCAAGTTCTCCCCTAAGTTCGAGGGTTGCGAAAACGAACGCCGCCGGTGGAAATCACCGGCGGCGGAACATCATTCGAAAGGAAAGTGCGGGGGCGGCTACTCCGCCGCGACGCGATAGGCGTCCTGCTCATCTTCGGGATCGGTCGCTTCAGCAGCGCCGTCGAAGGTGTCGGGCAGATCGTTTTCACCTTCGAACGGATCGAGACCCTCATCTGCAGGGACGGTGTTGTCGTCCCTATGAGCGCCTTCGCCTGTATTTGCATCCGTCTCCGCATTAACCGCGGCGCCCTCAATGGGCGCGCCGTCGAGGCCATTCTCGGCGGCGTCAACCTGGGTTTCCTCATCGTCGAGAGTATCGGCTTGGCTGATCAGATCGGCGACCTCGTTCGGATCGGGCGCGAAGAGCGCCGACGCATGGACGAAATGACCTTCCTTGAAGTGGTCGACCAGAGCCGCACGGGTTTCGCGCACCTTTGGGCGCGGCAGGACATTGACCTCCTTCGCTGCCGCTTCGAGTGCCTGCCGCGACAGGCACAACAGGAAATCTTCCGAGCCCATGTTCGTGAAGTACCCATCGGCACCGATGGCTTCACCGGCGATACGGGAAACGACGCCGCTGTTCGACATGCCGCGGCGGCAAGACAGGACGTCGATCAACATGGAGCGGGCGGCGACGCGCACCGTCTCCATATCGAAGGCAAGCTTGCCGTCCTCGGAGAAGAGGCGGGCGGCATGGCGCCTGAACCGCTTCGGCCCGAACACGGTGTCGCTGGCGCCGGAATCGACGCGGACGTTCTGGCCCGCGAAGGCAAGAACGAGCAAGGCCATCAGCATATCGTCCTCGATCGGCGCGCGGCCGAGCGCCTCGTGAAGTGCGTCGGTGCGGAAATCACCGATCATGTCATGGCCCTTCTGGGTGACGTCGGGACGCGGCTTCGGCGCGTCGATGATCCTGCCGTCATGGACATCGTCCTGCCCGCCTGTCGCGGAGACGCCGGACTTGCCCTTCGCTTGCCTGTCCTCCGGCATGCGGAAAGCAACCGACTGCACCTTGCCGTCGCGGTCGAGATACATGGCCACATGGTCCGACTTCGAAGGCTTGCCGTAAACGCGTTCGGCCTTCTTCGGCAGTTCCGGTTGACCCCAGTTGTTGACCTCGACGATCGTGCCCTTCTTCGGAAGGTTGTTGGTCATCCACTCCTGTTGGGCGCCAAGGAAAGCCTCGACATTGGTGGTATAGCGCGTGTCTTCGTCAGCCGGCGAAAACAGGTCCTCGACCCACTCGATGCCGTAGGCCGCGGTGAGATCGTCACCGAAGCTCGCATCCTTCGCATACATGCGCGTTTTCGAGAGCGCACGGGAGATATTGTACCAGTCCGCCCGCTCGTTCTTCTTCGGCTTGTGCGCCTTCCACACCTCTTTCTGTTCATCGAGCGACGCGGCGGCGACAGTGCGGAGCTGCTGCTCGTTCGGCATGTCGCCGAGCGCCATGTGATCGAGCATGGCCGGTAGCACGTTGGCGAGCAGCCTAAGTTTCCTGATCTGACGAACCGGCAGGGCGAGCGCAACGCCGATCCCTTCCTCCGTCCAGCCCAGCGCAACGAGCCGTTCTATGCCGCGCCACTGGTCCACCCCGTTGAGAGGTTCTCTCGCGATGTTCTCGACCATCGAGCGCATGGCACCGTTATCGTTGGCCGCCTCGCGGACGATCACCTCGATTTCCTCGAGGCCGGCGGCGATCGCCTGTCGGACACGGCGATGGCCAGCCTGGATGATATAGCCGTTCCCACCATCCGTCTGCGGCGACACGATGGGCGGCTGGATGATGCCGACCGCCTTCACCGTCGCCAGAAGCAGTGCGTCGGCCTGCGGCGACGATTTGGAACGGCGCGCGTCGTCGGGATTGTCCTTCAGCGCGCGGGGATCGAGTTTGAGGATCTGCATGGGATTTGCTCCTTCCGGGGTTTCGGAACCGGCACATCGCCGGCTCTTGTCCGCCTTCAGTTCTTTCCGAAGACATCTCCCGGACCGCAGGGCGGGCGGACCGGCGCAACTGCGCCCAAGCGGCCCTGCCGGTCAGGGCGAGCGGGGCGAAGCCTTGCGAGAACGACCGGCAGGGATGAGGAGGGGGCGGTTGAGCGCCAGCGGCGACGGGTCGACCGGTCTGCGAAAGGGTTTTCTCCTTGCTTTCCTCCTCTTACTTTTTCAGACGGGTGAGGGAAACGCGAGGCAGCACGGACAATCGAAGGCGCCTGCAGGTTCTGCTTTGGCCCATGGTGTAGGGATTTATCCCCTCTCGGATTCGTCGTTGATATCCGTCTCCATGCCGGGCATGGTGGCCGATAAAGAGCGGACATCCTTAGCTGTGACCGTGCTGTCCTTGCGCTCCACCACATACTGAAGGCACAAAGCCGGGCTGAATTACCGGGCAGGCGGGATCGGCTATATTGCTCAGGTGCAGGAAGACGTCGGAACCACTTGACCTTGCCTGTCTGCGTATCCGTATCACTGCTAGTGGGGTTTTATCAGCGATTGTTTCGCAGCCCATGTTTCATATTCCCGGAGGAAGTCCTCGACTACCGACCACTGCGGATATTTGCTCCGCAAGAGTTCATCGTGCTGGTCCAAGCACGGTGACTCTCGCATAGCACTTTGCCGGAATGACTCGAGGGCGCTGTGGCGCATCAGGGCCAGGCATTCAGGCGACGACAGATCGCGTGGCAGATGTTCCAGCAAGCCGCTGACGATGATCACCCAATTGTTGACGACAAACGGACGACCAGCCTCTTCCACCTGAGCTGTGATCTCCTCCAACATCGAAAGCAGCGCGACAAACCGCACGGGCCAGGTTTCGGCAAGGAATTGCGGCGCCATCATCTCAATCGTCCCGCGAATTTCCTCGGGTAGGCGTCGCAGAAGCCGAGTTTCGAATACTCTATCCGCGCCATTGACTGATCATCCTGGCATCCTTGACAGCAGATTTCCGCTCCCCGTTGAGGCGCTCCTGCGTTGCCCATCGTTCTCCTTCGAGAGCGAGACAGGGGCAAGGCCGGAAGCCACGTCAGCAACAGGGCTAAGCGGCAATTTCCGCGGCCTCGGTATCACCGCGCGCAGACTTCGCCAGCGCCTCCTCGACCTCACGCAACTTCTGGCGCTTCTCAGCCAGTTCGTCGGCAAAGGCGAAGGTGCCACCCTGCCGCGATTGGTAGGAGGAAAGCCGCCGCTGGTACTCCGCCAACCTCAGGCGATAACGTTCCCGCTCCTCTTCGAACCCGTCGAGCGCGTGCTCGAGGCGGGAGATGGCGCCGAGCGGCGTGACAGTGACGGCGAGATCGATCTCGTAATCGGCGCCGGTGCGCTGAAGCAGGGTCTGGTAGTGGTAATTGTCACCAAGGCCGAAGCGCTCGCCCTCATAAATGAGATCGAAGCCGCCGATCGATGCGATGTGAACCTCACCCTCCTGCTGGAGCTGGACGAGGGTGAGGATCTCCTTCATCAACACCCGACCGGCGTCCTTGCGCTCCGTGTACGGCTTTCCTACCACGGACATTGCGAAGGCATCGCCAGCGGTCGGGACCAGGCGTTCGATATCCTGGCCGATTTCACCGATGCGGCGGGTCGCCGTCTCGATCTCGCGCTCCGCATCGCGGCGCTGCCGGTGGACGGCAAAGAGATCGTCATCATGGGCGGCGCGCAGGCGCTCAAGTCGGGCAATAGCGGCTTCCAGGCCCGCTTTCTGCATCAGGCGCTCGTCACCACTGGCAATCGCCTTGGCCATGGCGAACTGGTTCGCCTGACCTTCGTTCAGATCTTCGAGCCGGCGGATGGAGGTATCGCCAGAGAGTGCCGCGGCGATGAACCGGGCCTTGCGCTCGTTCTGCTGCCACATCGTCGCGTCGAGGCTTCCCTGCGTGGCGTAAGCATAGATATCGACCTCGTCGTGCTGGTTGCCCTGACGCACGATGCGGCCCTCCCGCTGCTCGATCTGCGACGGCAACCACGGCACATCGAGATGATGCAGGGCCTTCAGGCGAAGCTGGGCGTTTACGCCGGTGCCCATCGTTTCGGAACTGCCGATCAGGAAGCGGACCTTGCCGGCGCGGACGTCGCCGAACAGGCGCTGCTTCGCCTCGGTCTTCTTGTAATCCTGCATGAAGGCGATTTCGGTCGCCGGCACGCCCATGCGGATCAATTCGTCGCGGATCCATCGATAAGCCGAGAAGCCACGGGTCTTCTCGACATTGATCGTGCCAAGATCGGAAAAGATCATCTGCGCGGCGCCGGGCAGCTCGTAGGCTTTGCCGTCCGGGCGCAGATAGCTGTTCTCCGAAGTTTCCTTCCAGATACGGAAGGCATTGCGGACGAGGAGATTGAGCTTGTTCTCCGCCTCGTCATCCATGGCCGGCATGACCAGGCGGAGGTCGATCGCGGCATGGCGGCCGTCGGTAATGACGGACAGCAGGATGTCGTCACCGGGCTGCGCCGGCCCCTCACGCTCCTCGATCGCCTTGATGCGCGCTTCGAGGATTTGCTGGTAAGCCTTGAAGGCGGGCGTTGGTGCCGCGGTCAGGATTTGCCGCTTGCCCGTCGCGATCTCCGGCACCCTGACGTGCACTTTAAGATCCTCCGGCATCACCACGTCGGCGAAGGCCCGAAACATAGCAATCAGTTCGGGGACGTTGACGAAACTGGCGAAGCGGCTGACCGGCTTGTATTTGCCGGAGGGCTGAAGCTCCAGTTCGGTGCGTTCATCGCCGAAGTTGCTCGCCCAGGCGTCGAATTCGTGCAGGCCGCGCTCGCGCAACGCCTCGTAGCCGAGCAGGCGCTGGATCGAGAACATTTCGCCGAGCGTGTTGGTGATCGGGGTGCCGGAGGCAAGCACGAGCGGCCGGCCCGGATTCTTCGTCTCGATGTAACGGGATTTCACATAGAGGTCCCAGGCCTTCTGCGAACCGTTTGGATCGATGCCCTTCAGCGTCGACATATTGGTTGCGAAGCTGAGTTTTCGGAACTCCTGCGCCTCGTCGACGACGATCTGGTCGACGCCGATTTCAGAGATGGTCAGAAGACCGTCCTTGCGGGTGGAGAGAGATTCCAGCCGCTCCTGCAAGGCCTCTTTCAGCCGCTCGAGCCGCTTGCGGGAGACCCGGTCCTCGTCATCAACTTTGGTCAGCAGGTCCTCGTAGAGCTGCAGCTCGTCGTGGATCATCTGTTGTTCGAAGGCGGATGGCACGCCGATGAACCTGAACGCGGAGTGCGTGATGATGATCGCATCCCAGACAGCCGTCGCAGCCCGCGACAGGAAACGTTGACGCTTGTCTTTGGTGAAGTTGGTCTCATCGGCGACGAGGATGTTCGCCGAGGGATATAGCGCCAGGAACTCGCGTGCCGCCTGTGCGAGGCAGTGGCCGGGAACGACCAGCATCGCCTTGGCGATCAGGCCCAACCTCCGCTGCTCCATGATGGCGGCTGCCATCGTCATCGTCTTGCCGGCACCCACGGCATGGGCGAGATAGGTGGAGCCGGAGGAGATGATCCGCCAGATGCCGCGTTTCTGATGCCCATAAAGAACGAAGGCGCCAGAGGCGCCGGGTAAATTCAGATGGGAGCCGTCGAATTTGCGCGGCGCGATGTTGTTGAAGCGGTCATTATAGACCCGCGCCAACCGGTCGGTGCGATCCGGGTCTGACCAGACCCAATTCTGGAACGCCTCCTTCATCCGCTGAAGTTTGTCACGGGCGGCTTCCGTGTCGACGACATTCAGCACCCGCCGCTCACCATCGGCGTCCTTCAAGGTGTCGAATATCTGCGGCACGCGGCTGTTCAGCGCATCCGCCAATAGTTCGCCGGCATGGCGGCGGCTGGTCCCCCATTCCGATGTGCCGGCGGCGCTGTAACCAAGCTGACGAGCCTCGACCGTCCATGAACCAAGCTCGGGCATATGGTGGATCCTGATCTCGGCACCCATCGTTTCCTTGACGAAGGTCACAACGTCGGAGGCCGGAATCCAGGGCGCCCCGAGCCGAGCGGTAATATCCGACGGACGCAGATCGGCGGGCTGGACTTGCCTGAGTGCCACGACATTACGCTGGAAGACGGGATCAAGCGCAGCGGCAGCCTCCGCCGCCGCAAGCTTGGTGCGGACCGGACCGGAGAGATAGGCGTCCGAGGTCTGCCACGAACTGTCGGTCGGATCGCGGAAGATGGCATCACCCAGTTCGGCAATCACCGCCTCGGAGTCGCGGTGCAGGAGTTCGGCGATATGCTCGACGTCGACGCGGCCGCGCTCGTTGAGCACGACGGCCAGCGCATCCGCCGCGGACGTGATCACCGGGGCCGCGGGAGGTGAGATCACCCGTTCGGAGAAGATCGGACCGGGACGGGCGGTATCGGTTTCGAGATCATAATCCTCGATGGAGGCGACCAACCAGCAATCGGGATCGTCACGGAAGGGCTGAAGGTTCGGCTGCCGATGGGTCTCCTGCACCTCACCGGTCTCGGCGTCCTCCGAGATCGAAACCGTCGTGTGGTTGATCGGGCCGAAGTCGCGAACGAATGATGACCAGGCAATGCGGAGCCGTACCTGCAGATCCTTCCACGGGCGATCCTGCTCCTGAGCCTTCAGCACCTCGCGCACCGCATCCCGGACCGGGATCAGCTTGCCGATGACGCGGACATGCTTCTCTGGAATGCCATCGGCGGAACGGCCCTTGCGGACCTTGATCTGGACCGGCGCGCCATCGACTATCTGCATGAGGCCGTGCCGGGCGTCCATGAAGAAGCTGCCCTCGCGGGCCTTCACGTTTGTGGGCCGAAGATCGACGATCTCTCCGAGTTCGTCTTCCAGGTCGATGTCGATTTTGGTCGGCTCGCCGTCGTAACGGCCTTCCGGGAGGAGAGAGATGGCCGCGTTGAGCGCCGCTTCGAGATCGACGCCGGCGCGACCACGGCACGTATAGGTCTCGCCGAACGGACCGGAAGTCAGCGCGTGGTCACCGAGCACGAAATCCGGGTGCTGTGCGAACCAGCGATTGACGCGGATCGCGCCCTCGTCTTGCGTTGCGGCACGCACCTCTTCCAGATCGAGCCAGGACAGATCGCCCTCCGGTTCGGCGACCTTGCGCTTGCGGAAGAACAGGATGTCGACAACAACATCCGTGCCGGCATCGCGGCGGAAGCTGCATTCGGGCAGGCGGATCGCCGCAATCAGGTCGGCGGATCTGGCGATATGCTCCCTCGCAGTAACATCCGCCTTGTCCATCGTGCCGGAACTGGTGACGAAGGCCGCGAAGGCGCCGGGTTTCAGGAGGTCAATCGACCGGGCGATGAAATAATCGTGCAGCCTGAGACCGAGCGAGCGATATTCCCGGTCCGAACGCACGGTGCGATCGGAAAAGGGTGGATTACCAATGGCGAGATCGTAGATCGGCGAGAGATCGGTGCGCGCGAAATCCCCTTCGATGATCCGTGCCTTTGGCTGAAGCAACCGCACGATCCGCGCTGTCACCGGATCGAGCTCAACGCCGGTCACATAGCTTTTGTCGCGATACGCCCTCGGCATCAGCGCCGGAAACAGGCCCGTGCCGATGCCCGGCTCCAGTACGCGGCCGCCGCGCCAGCCCATGCGCTGCAAACCCGCCCAGATCGCCCGGATGATGAACTCCGGCGTGAAATGCGCATACTGCGTGCAACGGGACAGGCTGGAATAGTCGTTCTCCGAGACGGCACTTTCGAGCGACGAGCCGAGTTCATCCCAGCCATCCCGGAAACTCACCTCGCCCGGGCGGCGAAACATGCCGTTCGCCAGCTCGGAGGCGCCGAAGCCGGTGAAACGGATCAGCCGCTTCTGATGCTCGCGCGTGACGGGGACATTGTTCCGCTCGATCTCGTTGGCGATCAGGATAGCCGCCACACTCAATCTCGCGCGCTCTTTCCACGACGCAGCAAGGCCGCGATCCTCGCCGTCATCGAGGTAGAAGTTCGCACGATCGCCCTGCCGGCGCGGTGCTGACCGCCGGGGCGGCGCGATCGGCACGGCTGGAGCGGGAGCGGGCGGCGTCGGATCGGGATCGTCGTCATTGGCCGCCTCGGGGGCCGCCTCGTGCGCGAAACCGCCGAAGGCCGTGACGCCCAGGCCGAGCCCTGACGACAGGGCTGTATTCCCGAACATGTCGAGGGTGCCAGACGGATCAAGCGAAAAAGGATCGTTGGACATGAAAATGCTCTCCTTGGAAAAGGGGCGAGCGCCATCGTTCCGCTGGAGATGAGCCTCTGGGCGGGGCGGTCGCGAAGTTGTTGGAAGGGTGCGGCAAACGCCGCGTCAGCGGCGGATCAGGCTGATGGATATGGACGCGTCGTCCATCACGATCTGCAGATGCGTCGCGTCGGGCTGAGCCGGGACGAGCTTTTCGAGTTCGACGGCGTCGATGAATTCGACCCCGTCATCGCCACCGAAATATCGTCGCTTGTAATGCCAGTAATCCGGATTGGTCTTCGGATCGCACTCCTCGGCATAGATGACGAGCGGACGCTGTCCCTCGGCGAGTTGCCCGTTCGAGAGAACATATACGCTCTCGTCACCGACCAGCCACAGGCCGGCTCTGGCCTCGGCTTCAGTGGATATTCCCTGATACGGAAGGCGAAATCCGCCGTTTGCGGCCGCGTCGGCCCGACCGCGGGCGAGCACAGCGCCGATGTCGGTGAGGGAGAAGGTGAACATGCCGCTCTCCCTCACGCTGCGATCGCGTCGGGCAGGTAACGCAGATGGACCGGCAGCTTCGCCGCGACCTCCGCGTCGGTCAGATCCTCCAGCACCTTGAGCGTGGTGCCGCCTGGTCTGGCGAAGAACATCACCGTGCGCTTGCCACGATCATCCTCTGGCCAACGCTCGCCGGCATAGCCGCGATAGTCGTCAGCCGTGCTGCTCCAGATGTGCTCCAGACGCTCCTCGCGCGTCATCGCCCGGACAGGACGGGATTCACGCTCGATGATCGCCGTGCGCATGCGCTGGGGCGAGCCCTTGTCGGCGAGGTCGCAATAACCGTGGAAGTGCCGGATTCGCCCGTCGATCGACAGCGTGAAAAAGATGCTGGTGATCGAGCCGGTGAGGAATTCGCGCATGGCGAACATCTCACCCCGCATCCAGAGGGGCGGCAGGATCTCGAACATGTAATCGTGGCAAGCCTCCCCGATCTCGAACCATTCGCCGCGATAAAGCGCACTGTCGTCGCACTCCCATCGGTTCGGGCGCTGCGCATGACGGTCGAACATGCGGAACATCTGGCGGCGATCGGCGATGCCCTGATAGACTTTACGGATGGGAGAGAGGTTCATGAGCGGGCTCCTTTCAGCCTCGTCGGGCTGAAGCGCGGCTCATCTTTGCGATGACTCCATCTTCTCTTCAGCCCTTCCTGACCCCTCCCCCGCGGCCGCCTCTCCGTCCGGTCGGGTCAAGGGCCGGCTTCAGCCGGGCGAAGCTTCACCCTTGACGCGGCCGGCGGGCATGCGGCAGGCCTCCCCTACCCACCCTTCTTTCCTTTTCTTCTCCTTTTCTCTCCTGCAATGCGTCGTTCCAGTCCTCAGCCGGCGGCGTCAGGCGGAACCAGTCGCAGCCGGCATCTTCTGCGATATCGCGCAGGCGGCCGGCAAAGGCCTCGCCCTGACTGTTGGCATCCGTGGCGGCGACGAGCTGCGCGCCGGGGCGCGCGGCGAGCACGCGAACCGCGGCTTCTGTCGTCGGCGACCATCCCCCGCCTGTGCTGAGATAGAGGCTTCCCTCTCGCATTCCTTCGAACGCGGCCAGGCTCATAGCGTCGATCGCCGCCTCGGTGACGCAGAGGCGTGAGGCGTCGAGGGCGCCGAACCGGAACAGAACCTTTGACCCTCCTGTCGAAAAGCCACGCCAGTCGGGGCCGCGCTCCTCCCAGCCGGTGACGCCGCCATCGGCATCAACATGGGCGGCCCACATGCTGCCGTAGGGACCTTCCCGCAGCACATCGCTTTGGAGGGCGGCACGGATGATGGTCTCCGGCAGGCAGCGTTCAGCACGCAGATAGCGCCACGTCATCGACCCTCGCCAAGGCTTGCGGCGTTTTGCCCACCGCTCGGGGATGGTCGCGGCCGGAACGGGATCTCGAGCTTTTCGGGTCCACACCGGCTCTTTGGCGACAAAATGGACCAATGCGGCGACCTGGTCGAGCGCTTCGACGAAGGACACTCCTTCGAGATGCGCGGCGAGACTGAAGACGTCGCCTTTCGCGTCGGACAGGGGATCGAACCAACCCCGCCCGTCATGGATGACGATGGCGATTTCCGCACCGCGCCGATATTTGACCGCCTTGCGGGTGCTCTCCTTCACGTCGACCGCAAAGCCGGACTGCTCCAACACGACGCCGCAGAGAACACGGTCCCGCAAGTCTTCCAGTTCTTTTTTCTCCATGCTTTCTGTCGGCGCTCGCACGTCCGCCCTTCTTGTCCGTTTCCTTTCTCCCCGCAGTTTGCGGGACCCCTTTCCGGCGGCCCGCGAAGAGCAAAGGGGGCAAGGGCGCGGCCGGCAAGGTGCAGATCTGCACCTTGCCGAGCTGGCCGTGCCAGCCGCGGCGAAGCTTCCCTTGCCGCCTGCCGCTCGCAAGCGGCACCTAAAAAGGGGAAAGCCGGCTCAATGAGCCGGCCCGTATTCGAAGGGATCGAATTCGGCGATGGTCTCGACCTCGCCGTCATCGAGTTCGTCGCTCGGGAGAACGCCAAACTCGTTTCCGGACCTGAAGAGCGTGACCGGGACCATCAGAGTGCGGGCAAGTGCGAATGCGTGGCGTTGAGCGAGTGCAAGATCCTGTGCCATGTGAGAAACCTCCGTCCGGAGCGGGCCGATCCCGCTCGATGGCTCCTCGAAGGACCGGGGACGGTCGCGATCACCGCGAAGGCGAAGCCGAGCGGCGGCAGCTTGCTAGCCGACCCTCAACGGGTTGATCGACGGAGATCCGGACCTGGTCCAGGACGCCATCCATAAAGAGCGGGGTTGGTTTGCTTCGGAGGGCCAGGCGGTTTTTCCGGCACAGATCTTTCACCGGTTCCGCAGCGACAGCCACGACCCGGCGTTCTTTCCATCACGCGCCATGCAGATGCTTAGCGGTGACCGGCGCCTTCCTGATCGGCAATCGCCTTGACGGCCTCGACCGGACGTTTGCTCTCTTGCAGCAAACGATTGGCCGAAGCGGAGACTAAGCACGATCTTTAACCTTGTTGGACGTAGGTGGTCCGGTCGCGCCTTAGGGCCTGCGGCGGAATGATGTCGCGGGTTTGGAGCGGCGTCCGATAGTCCGAGCGGCGGTGAGTGCGACCAAAGCTACCAAAGAGGTGTAAATTTTTCAGTTGCGCACGGTCAACCTCAAAGATGGCGAAGCTGTTGGCGTCCTCCACAAGCACTTCATCTCCCCATGATACGCAAGCATGGTCGATCGCGGCATCGCGGTCGCGTACCAATCGGATGCTGTTGTCATTCCGGTCGAGCACTTGCCGATCTATACCCCGTTTCAAGATGACCCCGGAGAACTCCTCCAGGATGGAAAAGAAAAGGGGCTGTCCGACCGGAAGCGCAACGTCGGTCGTATAGGTCGGCTCGTCTCGGCCGGTGAAAAAGCGATTGCCTTCCGAGGTCAGATTGAGAAAATCGTATGTGAGCGCATCCTCGTCATCGCGATCCAGTAAAATTGGCTCCATCTCAAGCGGCACATTAAACTGCTGCTCAAGATACTGCATGCGGTGGCGCGTAGCGCGCCGGCCGCATATGGCGACAGCGGAATCGTGGCGCGTCAATTCCGATTTGGGATCGCGCCAGGCTGACAGCCAATTGAAGGAACCGTCAACGAAGATCCTTTCGTCGACAATGAGCGACTTATTGTGGGCTCCGCGCAATCGGTGAACGGTAACGCCCAAATCCCGGAGCATTCGAATGCCCTCGGCAAAAGACCGCTTGTATGTCTCGAACAAGTCCTCAACTTTGCAATTCTTGTCGACACTGACCTGCATCAGATTGAACTCATAGTCGGTGTAGAAATGTATCTCTGCCCTTCTTGCCGCGCCCATCAACTCCGTCCACATCGTCGCCAAGGCTCCGCCGGTGATCCACGGTGAAGAAATGATAACCTCGTGCTTGGCGCCTCGCAGACAGAACGCCAGAAATTGAGACAGTTGTTCCGCCCCGGCAACGAAGGTACTGGAACACTCGCAGGTGCAGTCGAAGAGGTTGTGCTGGCAGGCACGGCAATGGAAGTTTCGCGTCATCGGATCGATCTTTTACTCATTGGTGATAATCGGTTTGACCTAGCAACATCCCGTTGAAAAATGGCGAATATCCATGAGCTATCTGCTACCCCAAACATGTTCTCTTTGACGTGCTCTTCGATGGGTTCATGTCCCGGCAGGTAGCGCTTAAACCCTGATGACTGATCGCGTTCGAACATACCGACCTGGATTTTTTGCTCGGCTCCTTCCCCAAGGAAAATGGAAGGTCAGGCTGAACGTGTCGTTACCAGCAGCCTTGCAGCTCGATGTGAACGGCGCCCTCGATCTTCCTTGCCTGGATGTCATAGCAATTTCTGTCACCAAGGCATTGCTGTGGCACTCGGTTGAAGTCCGCTCGCGTAAAGGGATTCATACCCTATCGTGCCTCGGAGAAGAGGCAGCAACCCGGCTTGCGGCAAACCTTTACAGCTTCATCAACAGCCACCTCTTCGACCTGATCAGCTTTGACACCGACCGCTTGAGCGAGGTGGATACGAAACTACAGACTATCACCGAGGGTAACCGGCAATATCTGGCCCATGCCGACCTCGCCCGTGCGATTGCGGGCGTAACCGGTGAAGCCGCGGCCGCGCTTTCGCACCCTCTGTTCGACCCGGAACTGATGCCGGCCACCCTGAAAGCGGTGCTGCCCCGATCGCTCGCGTTCGTTACCGATCCGGACGTGCGCCACAGATATAATGACGCGTTTGTCTCAGCTGAGCTGTCGAGATACCGGTCGTTCTTTGACAATTTAGACGGCCGGTCCTTGTCCGATCAGCAACGCGAGGCATGCATTCGACTGGAGGACAACAATCTTCTTGTCGCCTCAGCGGGGTCGGGCAAGTCCGCAACCATGGTCGGCAAGGTCGCCTATGTCCTCGACAAGCAGCTCTATCGCCCTGAAGAGATTCTCGTCCTTGCCTTCAACAAGAGCG